>NZ_DATIND010000039.1 GCF_035474595.1 Longimicrobium sp. | reverse complement strand
TGAGGGTCGCGGGTTCGAGCCCCGTCTCCCGCTCTGTTCTCTCCTCGCCCGTGGAGTATAGACCCTGAAACAGGGAACGGGCACCGCTGCCCCTTGGTGTAACTGGCAACACGCCTGACTCTGGATCAGGAAAGTCCAGGTTCGAGCCCTGGGGGGGCAACTCGGGCGCACGCGGTGGGCTGACCGCGCGCGTACTGGCATGGAGAGGTGGGTGAGTGGCTAAAACCAACGGTTTGCTAAACCGTCCTGCTCAAAAGGCAGACGCGGGTTCGAATCCCGCCCTCTCCGCTCCGCCCTGGACCGGTGTCCGAGCGGCTTAAGGAGCACGATTGGAAATCGTGTGGGGTGTAACAGCCCTCGTGGGTTCGAATCCCACCCGGTCCGTTCGGATGCAGGTGCAGGTGTGGCACAAAGGGCTTCGGGACGTGGCTCAGCCCGGTAGAGCACTCGCTTCGGGAGCGAGGGGTCGCCGGTTCAAATCCGGCCGTCCCGACTGAGAAGTCGGAGTAGTTCTGGAGGCGTAGTCTAACTGGTAAGGCACCGCACTCGAAATGCGGCGGGCGCAAGCCCTTGGGGGTTCGAGTCCCTCCGCCTCCGCTGTTGCGCTGCAATCGCAAACGGCCCCGCGATCTTACGATCGCAGGGGCCGTTTTGCGTTGGCGTAGTTGCGATCGCTGTACCCGGCGGGCCCGTCCGGCGTTCGGAACCGCCGGTCAGCCGCATACTGCGTGGTTCGGCCCATAGCGCCGCGCCGCGGTGCTTTCGCAGCATCCGCGTTCGCCGATCCACTGCTCGGCTAGATTGTGGGACGCGCGTCCCCGTAGGGCCATGGCGCAGCTCGCCAGCCAGCCATTCCGCTCCTGGGTCTCGACTTGGGATGGATCAGGCTGGTTGCCCCGAGCCCGTATGTTCTGCATGTTCCGGTACGAGTAATACCTCGTCGCGTCGTCATGTCCGCGCCTGCCGGAAACGGGATCGTACCAGTCTAGAACTCGATAGGGGCCCTCCCTGTAAACAGCCGTAACGGTCACTGGGTAGAATCGATGGGTGTCCTGACTGTACCCATAGACCGTCGTGTTGATAAGGTTTTCGTTCCAGATTCCTTCCTCGACAATGTTGCACTCCGTACATGGCTGCACCGCCGCGAGATCGCGCCTGGCGAGCAACTCCGTGGAGGTCCCTCCGCCGAGAAACGCGATGAGAGGCAACGTCCAGGCAAGCTGATTTTTGAGTATCCACATGACTGCCCCCTCAGCTGATCGGTCACAGGACTGGCCGCGGGGCGCGGCCAACGTTGAAGGCAAAGCCCACGCTATCGCGATCGCACCATCTCAGCAAGAATTTGGCGATAAACGTGTTCTGATTCGGAACGGCAACGATCAAAGGCAGAGCCGTTCCTGCCGGGAGCGAGGGGCCGCCGGTTCAAATCCGGCCGTCCCGACTGGGAAGTCGGAGTAGTTCTGGAGGCGTAGTCTAACTGGCAAGGCACTGCCCTCGAAATGCGGCGGGCGCGGTTCGAGCCCCTCCGTCTCCGCTGTTGCGCTGAAACGATCTACGGCCCCGCCGCTCTTATTAGACCGGCGGGGCCGTTTTCGTTTCTGGTGTACCGCCGTTTCACCGCTCCTCGACCGAATCCATCTTGAATCCCGAGCCATTCGGCGACCTTGTCCATCTGCTCCCGGCACCCCTTCACCTGAGGTGCGCCGCTCCCGTTCAGGCGAGCGAGGGGAAGCGCGCAGGCGCCGTCTCGGAGACGATCTCGTACACCGCGTCGAAGACGGTCTCCGCGTTGGGCTTGGACCAGTAGTCGCCGTCCCGCCCGTAGGCGGCGCGGTGCGCCGCCGCCGAGAGGGTGCGCGGGGCCGCGTCGAGCCAGTGGAACCCGCCCTGCCGCTCCACCACCTCCTGCATCATGTACGCGGTGGCGCCGCCGGGCACGTCCTCGTCCAGGAAGAGCACCTTGCTGGTCTTCCGGATCGACCGGAGGATGCCGCCGTCCACGTCGAAGGGGAGCAGCGACTGCACGTCGATCACCTCCGTGCTGATCCCCACCGTCTCCAGCGCCGCCGCGGCCTCCATGGCGATGGCGCAGCAGGCGCCGTAGGTGACCACCGTGCAGTCCGTCCCCTCGCGCAGCACCTCCACCACCCCCAGCGGCAGCGTGAACGTGCCGATGTTGGCGGGGAGCCGCTCCTTCACCCGGTACCCGTTCAGCACCTCCACCACCACGGCCGGGTCGTCGGAGCGCAGGAGCGTGTTGTAGAAGCCCGCGGCCCGCGTCATGTCGCGGGGAACGAGGACGTGCACTCCCCGCAGCGCGCCCAGCATCATCGCCATCGGCGAGCCCGAGTGCCACACGCCCACCAGCCGGTGCCCGCGCGTGCGGATGATGACGGGCGCCTTCTGCCCGCCGGCCGTGCGGTAGCGCAGCGTCGCCAGGTCGTCGGAAAGGATCTGCAGGCCGTAGAGCAGGTAGTCCAGGTACTGGATCTCCGCGATGGGCCTAAGGCCCCGCAGCGCCATGCCGATGGCCTGCCCCATGATGGTGGCCTCGCGGATCCCCGTGTCGGCCACGCGCAGGTGGCCGTAGCGCGCCTGGAGGTCCACGAACCCCTGGTTCACGTCGCCCAGCCGTCCCACGTCCTCGCCGAACGCGATCACCCGCGGGTCCCGCTTCAGCGCCGCGTCGAAGCAGGCGTTCAGCACCTTGTAGCCGTCCACCTCGACCGAATCCGCCGTGTACTCGGGCGGCAGCACGGGAACGCACGTCGCGGCCTCGTCGGACTCGGAGAGGAGGTGCGTGTGGTAGCGCTCCGCCATCCGCGCTTCCTGCTCGCGGCGCCAGCGGAGGAGGGGCTCCGTGGCCGGCGTGCCCCGCGCGGCCACGAGCGCCCGGTGCGCGGCGACGGCCAGGTCGCGCCGGAGCGGCGCCTTGCGGCGGCGCAGGTCGTCGCGCTCGGCCTCGAGCCGCGCGCGCGCCTCGCCCGCATCGGCCGCCGCGCGGTCGATCACCGCCGCCAGCGCCTCGGCCTCCTGCTCGATCGGCGACTGGTACGCCTGCCACGCGGCGTCGCGGGCGGCGCGGACGTGCTGCGTCTCCTCCTTCTCCAGCGCGTCCAGCTCCTCCGCCGTGGCCATCCCCTGCTCCACGATCCACGCCCGCATCCGCGGCAGGGCGTCGTGCTCGCGCTCCCACTGCAGCCGCTCGGCCGACTTGTAGCGCGTGTGGCTCCCCGAGGTGGAGTGCCCCTGCGGCTGCGTGAGCTCCACCACGTGGACCAGCGCGGGCACGTGCTCGCGGCGGACGATCTCCGTCACGCGCTGGTAGGTCTCCACCAGGGCGGGGTAGTCCCACCCCTTCACCACCTCGATCTCGAAGCCCGCGGGGCTCCCGGGGGTGCGGCGGAAGCCCTCCAGCAGCTCGGAGATGCTCCCCTTGGCCACCTGGATCTCGTTGGGAACGGAGATGCCGTACCCGTCGTCCCACACGGACATGAGCATGGGCACCTGCAGCACGCCGGCGGCGTTCATCGCCTCCCAGAACACCCCCTCCGCGCACGACGCGTTGCCGATGGTGCCGAACGCCACCTCGTCGCCGCCCCGCGAGAAGTCGGTGAACGGATGCAGCTCCTCCAGGTTGCGGTACAGGCTGGAGGCCCACGCCATCCCCAGCAGCCGGGGCATCTGCCCCCCCGTGGGCGAGATGTCGGCGGACGACTGGTAGCCCTCGGTGAGCGGAAGCCAGCGCCCCTGGCCGTCCAGCATGCGCGTGGCGAAGTGGGCGTTCATCCCGCGCCCGCCCGAGGCCGGATCGGCTTCGACGTCGGTGTGCGCGTAGAGCTGCGCGAAGAACTGCCGCACGTCGAGCAGCTCCAGCGCGAACATGAGCGTCTGGTCGCGATAGTAGCCGGAGCGCAGGTCGCCGGGGCGGAACGCCCGGGCCAGCGCCACCTGCGCCACCTCCTTGCCGTCGCCGAAGATGCCGAACATGGCGCGGCCGAGCATCACCTCGCCGACGGCGAGCGTGCTCACCTGGCGGCTGCGAAAGGCGATGCGGTAGTCCCTGATGATCTCGTCAGGTGTCAGCAATGAACGGATTCCTTGTTGCGATACGGGTTCTCGCGCGGGCGCGGCAACGGTCCGAGGCTACTTCGATGCCATGCGGATCCGGGGCCGGGGCACACAGGTGTGCTGGAAAGTACATATGCCCGGCTGGATTTCCAGTCGGGCATACACACTTCTCATCCCTCCGCAAAATCCGTTGCGCACCGGCACCCCTGAAACTATCACACGGAGGGAGCGGAGGAAACGGAGAAATTCACGGGGTCCTCCCGTTCCTCCGTCAGCCCGGTGACATCCAGCAGGGCCGGATTCGCAGCCTGCCTGAACCTGGCACCTTTCGGGCCCGGGGCTACCCGCATCCGCCGGTGAGGCTCGGAGGCGGTTCAATCGATCCTCTACCGGTCCTGCAGCACGCGGTGCACGAAGGAGATGGCGATGGAGCCCTCGCCGACGGCCGAGGCGACGCGCTTCACGTTGCCGGAGCGCACGTCGCCCACGGCGAACACGCCGGGGAGGCTCGTCTCGAGAAGGTGCGGCGGGCGGCCGAGCGGCCAGCCGGCGGCGGCCAGGTCGTCGGGCGTCAGGTCCGGGCCCGTCTTCACGAAGCCGTGCGCGTCCAGCGCCACGCATCCGTGCAGCCAGGCGGTGGCGGGCACCGCGCCCGTCATCACGAACACGTGCCGGATCTCGCGCGTCTCCGCGGCATCCGCGCCGTTCTGCCGCCAGCGGACCCGCTCCAGGTGGCCGTCTCCTTCCAGCGCCTCGATCTCCGTGCGCGTGCGCAGGACGATGCCGGGGTGCTCCTCGATGCGGCGGACCAGGTAGCGCGACATCGTCTCCGCCAGGCCGGCGGAGCGCACCAGCATGTGCACGCACGCGGCGGTTTCGGCCAGGAACACGGCCGCCTGCCCCGCCGCGTTGCCGCCGCCTACCACCACCACCTCGGCGCCGCGGCAGAGCTGCGCCTCGATGAAGGTGGCGCTGTGGTAGAGGCCCGCGTTGTCGAACCTGGATTCGAGCGTGGGCCCCAGCCCGCGGTACTCGGCGCCGGTGGCGATGACCACCGTGCGCGACCGCACCCGCGTCTCCTCGCCGAGCTCCACCGCGTACGGGCTCCCGTCGCACGCCAGGCGAGCGGCGCCGCGCGCGATCATCATCTGCGCCCCGAACTTCTGCGCCTGGGTGTAGGCCCGCGCCGCCAGCTCCTGCCCCGACACGCCGGTGGGAAACCCCAGGTAGTTCTCGATCCGCGAGCTGGAGGCCGCCTGCCCGCCGGGTGAGCTCGTCTCCAGCACCAGCGCGTCGAGCCCCTCCGACGCGGCGTACACCGCGGCCGCCAGCCCCGCCGGACCCGCGCCCACGATCACCACGTCGCGCAGCTGCGCGGCGTCGACGGCGGCGTTGAAGCCCAGGCAGTCGGCCACCTGCTGGTTGGTGGGGTTGCGCAGCACCACCTCGCCGCGGCAGATGAGCACCGGAACGTCGTCCAGCGACACGCCGAAGCGGTCGAGCAGCGCCTGCACGCCCTCGTCGCGGTCCAGGTCCACGTACGCGAAGGGATGCCCGTTGCGGGTGAGGAACTCGCGGATGCGCAGCGTGGCCGACGAGTGAGCCGAGCCCACCAGCACCACGTCGCCGAACCCCTGGGCGATGAGCCCCACGCGGCGCAGGATGAACGCGCGCATCAGGATCTCGCCCAGCTCGGCGTCGGTCTGCACCAGCGCGAGCACCTGCTCGCGGTTCAGCTCGACCACCTCGCCCGGCTCGCGCACCCGCGCCCGGACGAAGGCGCGGCGGCCCGAGAGCATGTTCAGCTCGCCGGTGAACCCGCCGGGGCCGAGCACGGCGACCGGCGTCTCCACGGCGCCGGACGGGCGCACGACCTCCAGCTCGCCGGCCTTCACCGCGAACAGCGGCGCCTCGCGGTCGCCCGGCTGCATCAGCACCTCGCCGGCGCGCACGGCACGCGCGCGGCCGTGGCGCGCCATGCGCTCGACCTGCGCCGGCGTCAGCACGGGGAACATGCGCTCGGCGGCCGGCGGGACCTCGGCGATGTCCGGAGCGGTGGCGTCCATGCCGGTGTCCTCCCGATCGGGTCCGAAAAGGTGCTCCATCGCACGATGCCCGGCGGGACTGCCCCTGTAAAGGGCCGCGGGGTCACACCTCCCGGCGGTGACGGATTCGTTACAGACCCAGATGTTTGCGTTGCCTTCCAGCGTGTCCGCCTTCTATTTGCCTCATACACGATCGAACCGCGAGAGTCCGCAGGGCAGCCCGGCCCGGCCGGCCGCACCCGGCGGAGGGACGGAGCGGCGTCCCGGAATCTCAATCGCGGCTGGAGACCGCGCAGGGGGGATAGGCAGCCTCCGGGCAGATGGATCGTCGGCGGGAACGAACAGGAGATGGCGATGAGTGCTTCCGAACCTCCCGCCAGGCTCCGGCGCGACCGGAGCCGGCAGGGAGAGACTCCAGGCGGCGTGCGCCGGGCCCGGGCCGCGCCGGCGCCGGAGCGCGACGCCGCATCGGGCGACCCTCCCGTGTCGCTGCTGAAGGTGGCGAAGCGGACGCTGGAGATGATCGCCGGCCGGGCGAGCCTCCCCGACATCCTCGCCAACCTCTGCGCCGCGGTCGACGCCCAGGACCCCGGCATCATCTCCACCGTGCTGCTGGCGGACGCCGACGGCACGCGGCTCTGGCCGGCGGCCGGCCCCCGCGTTCCCGCGGCCTGGGTCCGGGCGCTCAGCCCCGTGCCCATCGGGCCCGCGATGGGCTCGTGCGGCACCGCGGCGTTCCGGAAGGAGCGCGTGGTCATCCCCGACATCGCGACCGACCCGCTGTGGCCGGACGCCTCTCCCGAACAGTCGCGCCGGGCCGCCCTCGCGCACGGGCTGCGGGCGTCGTGGTCGCAGCCGGTGCTCTCGAAGGACGGCGACGTGCTGGGGACCTTCGCGATGTACTACGGCGCGCCGCGCGCCCCGGACAGCCGCGAGATCCAGCTGATCGAGGACGCGGCGCAGATCGCCGTGATCGCCATCGAGGGCGAGCGGTCGCGGGCCGCGCTGGAGCGGGCCGTGGCGGAGCTCGGGAATTCCGAGCGCCGGCTGCGCGCCATCCTCGATGCCATCCCCACCCAGGTGTGGCGGGTGCGCGTGGACGGCGTGGCCGACTACCTCAACCAGCGCTGGCACGAGTACACCGGGATCCCTCGCGGCGAAGCGTACCGCCCCGCCGCCGCGGCCGACGTCGCGCGCGCCATCGTTCACCCCGACGACGCCCCGGCCGCGCAGGCACGCTGGCGCAGCGAGGTCGCGCCCGCGGCCCGGCCCACCGGGTACGAGGTCCGGCTGCGGCGCCACGACGGCGAGTACCGCTGGTTCATGGTGCGCGTCGAGCCGGTGCTCGACGAAGTCGGCAGCGTGGTGGAGTGGTACGGGACCAACACCGACATCGAGGAGCTGAAGCGGGCGCAGCATCGTCTCCGCCAGGACGAGCAGGAGCTGCGGCGGATCACCGACGCGATCGCGCAGACCATCCTGGTGCTGGCCCCCGACGGCACGGCCCTCTACGCGAACCGGGCCGTGCTCGACTACACCGGGCTGGGGATGGAGGAGGTGATGGCTCCCGACTTCCGGGCCCGCACCTTCCACCCCGAAGACGTGGCCCGGCTGCGCGACGAACGCCACCAGGCGCTGCTGCGCGGCGTCCCCTTCGAGAACGAGCAGCGCATTCGGCGCGCGGACGGGGAGTACCGCTGGTTCCTCATCCGCTTCCGCCCCTTCCACGACGACCGGGGGCGCCTGGTCCACTGGTACGCCACGGGGACGGACATCGACGACCGCAAGCGCGCCGAGGAGGCGTTGCGGAACGAGAACCTGGCCCTGCGCGAAGACATCGACCGCGTCTCGATGGCCGAGGAGATCGTCGGAGGGTCGGCGGCGCTGCGCCAGGTGCTGGCGCAGGTGGCGAAGGTGGCGCCGGTGGATTCCACCGTGCTGATCAGCGGCGAGACCGGCACCGGCAAGGAGCTGGTGGCGCGGGCCATCCACGGGCGGTCGCGGCGCGCGGGGCGGGCCTTCATCCGCGTGAACTGCGCGGCCATCCCGCCGTCGCTCATCGCCAGCGAGCTGTTCGGGCACGAGAAGGGCGCGTTCACCGGCGCGCTGCAGCGGCGGATCGGGCGCTTCGAGGCGGCCGACGGCGGCACCATCTTCCTGGACGAGGTGGGCGAGTTCCCGGCCGAGACGCAGGTGGCGCTGCTGCGCGTGCTGCAGGAGCGCGAGCTGGAGCGCCTGGGGAGCAGCCGCCCGGTCCGCGTGGACGTGCGGGTGCTGGCCGCCACCAACCGCGACCTGGAGGCCGCCGTGGCGAGCGGCGCCTTCCGCCGCGACCTCTACTACCGGCTGAACGTGTTCCCCATCCGCATTCCCCCGCTGCGCGAGCGGGTGGACGACATCCCCGTGCTGGCCGGCTACCTGGTGGAGCGCTTCGCCCGCCGGGCCGGCAAGCGCATCCGCCAGGTGGCGAAGACGACGATGGCGCTGTTCCAGGCGTACGACTGGCCGGGAAACGTCCGCGAGCTGCAGAACGTGATCGAGCGCGCCGTGGTGCTGTGCGAGGGCGATACCTTCTCGATCGACGAATCGTGGCTGATGCGGCCGCCGGACCGCCCTTCCACGCCGTCCGTGCGCCTGGCGGCCACGCTGGAGGACCGCGAGAAGGAGCTGATCGAGGCCGCGCTGGCGGAGTGCGGCGGCCGGGTCTCCGGGCCATCGGGCGCCGCGGCCAGGCTCGGCATCCCCCGCCAGACGCTCGACTCGAAGATCCGGACGCTGCGCATCGACAAGCTGCGCTTCAGGCCACGGTAGGTCTGGGTGCTGGGAAGTTCTCGAGTCCTGAGTCCTGAGTGCTGAGTGCTGAGTGCTGAGTGCTGAGTGCTGAGTGCTGAGTGCTGAACTGCGCATACGATGTCAGCCTGATCACTCAGGACTTGGGACTTGGGACTTAGGACTATCTGTTTCGTCCCCTGCCCGCCGAAATCTCGGCATTTTCCGACGATTCAGCACTCGCGGAAATCCTAAGTGCCTGCCGTTCCATGGCTTGGCACCGGCCCGCCGCTTGCCCCTTCCTTCCGCGCACGGCCCGCCCGAAATCCCGCAATGACCATGAAGATCGAAATGGATTCGGCCGGCGGAGCCGCGGTGCTGCGGCTCGCCGGACGCATCAAGCCGGAGGATGTGGGCGAGCTGCGGGTCCACATCCGGAGCAGCGGCGGGCGGGTTGCGCTCGATCTGGACGAGGTGACGCTGGTGGACCTGGAGGGCGTGGACTTCCTGGCCGCGTGCGAGGGCGAGGGGATCGAGCTGCTCCATTGCCCGCCGTACATCCGGGAGTGGATGGGCACGCTGCCGCGTCCACGCCGGTTCTCTCCCCCGCACGGCCACAGGGAGGCCGCCATGCCGACGATCACCACGAGGGACGGGGCGCAGCTCTTCTACAAGGACTGGGGCTCGGGGCAGCCGGTGGTCTTCAGCCACGGGTGGCCGCTGAACGCCGACGCGTGGGACGACCAGCTCTTCTTCTTCGCCTCGCACGGGTTCCGGGCCATCGCGCACGACCGCCGCGGCCACGGCCGGTCCACGCAGAGCTGGGCGGGCAACGACATGGACACTTACGCCGACGACCTGGCGGCGGTGGCGGAAGCGCTGGACCTGCGCGGCGCGGTGCACGTGGGCCACTCCACCGGCGGCGGCGAGGTGGTGCGCTATATCGCCCGGCACGGGACGGCGCGGGTGGCGGGGGCGGTGCTGGTGAGCGCCATCCCCCCGCTCATGCTGCGGACGCCGGACAACCCCGAGGGCGTGCCGATGGAGGCGTTCGACGGGATCCGCGCGGGCGTAGCGGGGGACCGGCCGCAGTACTGGAAGGAGCTGAGCGCGCCCTTCTACGGTGCCAACCGCGAGGGATCGAAGGTGTCGCAGGGCGTCCGGGACGCGTTCTGGCTGATGAGCATGCAGTGCGGGCTGGCCGCGGCGTACGACTGCATCAGGGCGTTCTCCGAGAGCGACTTCCGGCGGGACCTGGGGAAGGTGGACGTGCCGGCGCTGGTCATCCACGGCGACGACGACCAGATCGTGCCCATCACCGTGGGCGGCCTGCGCTCGTCGAAGATGATCCCGGGCGCGGCGCTGAAGATCTATCCGGGCGCGCCGCACGGATTGATGAGCACGCACGGGGAGCGGTTCAACGCCGACCTGCTGGAGTTCGCCCGCCAGGTGGCCGCCGAGCCGGTGGGCGCCACCGCGAGCCCGGCCGAGCTCGCCGCCGGGATCGGCCACGTGGTTTCGGATTCGTGAACCCTGCGCGGCGCGTTCCGGCCGCCCGCGCTGACGGAGAGAGGGGCACGGGGCAGGCGGCCGATGCCGCCGCCGCCGTGCCGGACTCATGACCAGGTGAAGAAACGATCGTGCAATCGGAACGACCGAAGGAGCGGTGAGCGACCGGCGGGACCGGGCTGGTCCCCGCTGGAGGGATAGACGTCCGTACCGTGGCCACCCGCCGAAGGAGGCACCGCATGCCCGAGCCGCCCGATCTCACCCGCCGCCACTTCCTCGCCGCCGCGGCCGCGACCGTCGCCGCCGGCCAGCCGGGCCTTCTCGCCCTTTCCAGGAGAGTTAGCGCGATGACCGACGTCGTGACGCTGGACACACCGCTGGCGGTGAGCGGGCAGACCGATCCCGCGATTCGTCCGTTCCGCGTGAACATCCCCGACGCGGATCTCGCCGACCTGCGCCGGCGCGTCGCCGCGACGCGGTGGCCCGACCGGGAGACGGTGGCCGATGCGTCGCAGGGCGTGCAGCAGGCGACCATGCAGGCACTCGCGAGCTACTGGGCGAGCGGCTACGACTGGCGGAAGGTGGAGGCGCGGCTGAACGCCGTGCCGAACTTCGTCACGGAGATCGACGGGCTCGACATCCACTTCATCCACGTGCGCTCGAAGCACGAGAACGCGCTGCCGCTCATCATCACCCACGGGTGGCCCGGCTCGGTCATCGAGCAGCTGAAGGTCGTCGCGCCGCTGACGGATCCCACGGCGCACGGGGGGAGCGCGGCCGACGCGTTCCACGTGGTGATCCCCTCGCTCCCCGGCTACGGCTTCTCGGGCAAGCCCACGGCGCCGGGGTGGCACCCCGTCCGCATCGCCCGTGCGTGGGCGACGCTGATGCAGCGCCTGGGGTACACGCGGTACGTGGCGCAGGGCGGCGACTGGGGGAACGCCGTCTCGGAGGTGATGGCCCTGCAGGAGCCGCCGGGGCTGCTCGGCATCCACACCAACATGGCGGCCACGGTCCCGGCCGACGTCTCGAAGGCGCTCGCGTTCGGCCAGGCACCGCCCGCCGGCCTCACGCCCGAGGAGCGCGGCGCGTGGGACCAGCTGGACTTCTTCTACAAGAAGGGGCTGGGCTACGCCATCGAGATGAACAACCGTCCGCAGACGCTGTACGGGCTGGTCGACTCGCCGGTCGGCCTGGCGGCCTGGATGCTGGACCACGACGCACGCAGCCAGGAGATGATCGCCCGCGTCTTCGACGGAAAGACGGAGGGGCTGACGCGGGACGACGTGCTCGACAATGTCACGCTCTACTGGGTGACGAACACCGCGATCTCCTCGGCGCGCCTGTACTGGGACACCGCGCAGCTTCCGGCGAGCGGAGGCTTCTTCGACGTGCGGGGCGTGAAGCTCCCGGTGGCCGTGAGCGCCTTCCCCGACGAGATCTACGCCGCGCCGCGGAGCTGGGCGGAGCGCGCGTACCCCCGGCTCATCCACTACAACCGGCTGGACCGGGGCGGCCACTTCGCCGCGTGGGAGCAGCCCGCGCTCTTTACCGGGGAGATGCGGGCGTCGTTCAGGACCCTGCGCTGACCGCGGGGAGAGGGGCACGCGCCGCATGCCGTGCCTCTCCCGCGAGACGTCGCGGCCTGCTCGGGCGCGGGCTGGCCCGAGTGGTACGCCGCGTACATGGTGGCGGAGCAGTCCGGCAAAGCGCTGCCGTCGTGAGCGAAACGGCCGCATCCGCGCAACCGCGACCGGCCGGGATTTCGTCCGGATTCCAGGGACGACTGGAGAGATGATGTCCGAAGCAATCCACCTCGACCGCCGTGGCTTCCTGAGCGCCGCCGCGGCAGCCCTCGCCGCGGCCGAGCTCGCCTCGATCGGTTCCGCGGACGCGCAATCCAGCCGGACGAGCCCCGCGGGCGCGACCACTCCGGGGACAATCGCGTCGTTCGGTCCGGTGAAGCAGGTCGATGCCGGCGTCCTGAACGTAGGGTACGCCGAAGCCGGCCCCGCCGCCGGCCCCGCGGTGGTCCTGCTCCACGGCTGGCCCTACGACATCCACAGCTATGCCGGCGTCGCGCCGCTGCTGGCGGCGAGGGGCTACCGCGTGATCGTGCCGTACCTGCGCGGCCACGGGACGACGCGCTTTCTCTCGGGCGAGACGCTCCGGAATGGCCAGCAGTCGGCGATCGCGGCCGACACCATCGCCCTGATGGACGCGCTGGGTATCGAGAGGGCGATCGTCGCCGGATTCGACTGGGGAGCGCGGACGGCGAACATCGTGGCGGCGCTCTGGCCGGAGCGCTGCAAGGCGATCGTCTCCGTCAGCGGCTACCTGATCGGCAGCCCGGAAGCCAACCGGGCGCCGCTGCCGCCGGACGCCGAGCTCAAGTGGTGGTACCAGTTCTATTTCGCCACGGAGCGCGGCCGCGCGGGCTACGAACGGTACCGGCACGATTTCAACCGCCTCATCTGGCAGCTCGCCTCGCCGCGGTGGAGCTTCGATGATGCCACCTTCGAGCGCAGCGCGGCCGCGTTCGACAACCCGGACCACGTCGCCATCGTGATCCACAACTACCGCTGGCGGATGGGACTGGCCGAAGGCGAGGCGAAGTACGACGAACTCGAAAGGCGGCTCGCCGGTGCTCCCGTGATCGCCGTCCCCGCCATCACCCTGGAGGGCGATTCCAACGGCGCGCCACACCCGGACGCCAGCGCCTACGCCGGGAAGTTCTCGGGGAGATACGCACACCGGGTCGTCACGGGCGGCGTCGGCCACAACCTGCCCCAGGAAGCCCCCGTAGCCTTCGCTGACGCCGTCGTGGAGGTCGACGGCTACTGATCCGGCGCTCGTCCGGCCCGCGAGCCCGCCGAACCGGTCCCCGCTCCGTCAACCGCGTCCGCCTCGCCGCCATCCCTCTTCGCCGCACGGCGCGCGCGAGGCGGGCGGCGATCGCTGCGCGTGCGTATCTTGCGGCGAGGCGCGGGGTGGCCGGGATTTCTTCGAGCGGGAGCGAGCATGAGCGGCACGAGTTCCATCGAAGCGCCCTCGGAGCTTCCTCAGGACCGCGGCCTGGAGCGGTCGCGGGTCGGCACGCGCGAGGCGCTCCGCTTTCTCATGGAGGCCGGCCAGACGCTCGCGAGCACGCTGGACTACGCGCGCGCGTTGCAGGCGCTGGCGGACCTGGCCGTGCCGCGCGTGGCCTGCATGTGCGTGGTGGACGTCGTGGAGCCCGACGGCGGCGTGCGGGCGCTCGGGATCGCGCACGTGGATCCGGGCCGCCTCCCGCAGCTGCAGCGGCTGGTGGCCGAGGTCGGCGGTTCGGAGGGTACCTCGGCCTTTCCGCTCGGGCTGAAGGAAGAGGAGCCGGTGCTCATCTCCCCGGTGACCGCCGAGTGGCTGCGCCGGAACGCGGCGAGCGAGGAGGAGCACGAAGCGTGGAGCGGGCTGGCGCCCACCTCGCTCATGTACGTGCCGCTGCTGGCGCGGGGAAGCCGCCTCGGGGGGCTCGCGCTGGCCTCGACCCGCACCGACCGCTACTACCAGGCCGACGACCTGGTGCTCGCGCGCGAGCTGGGGCGCATCGCCTCGGTGGCCATCGACAACGCGCGGCTGTACGGCGCGGCGCAGGAGGCGGTCCGTGCGCGCGACGAGGTGCTGCGCGTGGTGTCGCACGACCTTCGCAACCCCATCAACACGGTCGGCCAGGGCGCCTCGTACCTGCTGGAAGAGGCCTCGCCGGAGCTCCGGGACGGGGTGTTCGGCCGCACCCTGCGCACCATCCTCCGCTCCACCGGGCGCGCCAACCGGATGATCGACGACCTGCTCGACATCTCGCGGATCGAGGCGGGGCGGCTGGCCATCGACCCCGCTCCGGAGGCGGTGGGGCCGATCGTGCGCGAGGCGATCGAGACGCACCGGGGAACCGCGGAGGAGCAGGGGATCGAGATCGGCTTCCGGCTGGACGAACCGCTTCCCCCGGTGATGGCCGACCGCGACCGCGTTCTCCAGGTGCTCGGCAACCTGCTCGGCAACGCGCTCAAGTTCACCCCCGCCGGCGGGCGGGTCGAGGTCGGGGCGTGCGCGGAGGGGGATGAGGTGCGGTGGTGGGTGGAGGACAGCGGACCCGGGATTCCGCCGGAGCATCTCCCCCACCTCTTCGACCGGTTCTGGCAGGCCCGCCGGTCGGACCGGCGCGGGCTGGGGCTCGGCCTCGCCATCGTCAAGGGGATGGTGGAAGCGCACGGCGGCCGGGTCTGGGCCGAGAGCGAGCCGGGGCGAGGGAGCAGGTTCCAGTTCACGCTCCCCGCGGCCGCATCTTCATCCACGATTCGAGCCGAGGCCGGGGCCGCGGGCTGACCATCCCCCGGTCGCCGAAGCTCGGCTGGCGGGAGATGCGTGCTTGCCACTGGTTTTTGGCTGACGCGGCGGTCACGGTACGCTGGGGCACAGGCAGGGGCTGTTCCTCCGCCTCCGCTGTTGCGCTGCAAACGAATTGCGGCCCTGTCGCCTCACGGGTGGCAGGGCAGTTTCGTTGTGAGTGGCACCCTGAGCACGACGAAGGCGGGCCGGCGTTGGGGGCGGAGCTACGGCGTTCGTTTGCCAAGCCATCTTGCCAGCGGGTACCCGCATGTGGCGACAAGACTCTTCCGCCGCTGGGAATTGTCCGTTAACGTGCCACCTTCACAATGGCGTCATCCCTCCGTGTTGCGCGATCATGAGATCTCCATTTCCCGCGGTCAAGAAGCCCGCTGCCAGCTTCAACTGGCGTTTGCTGGGCGCCGACCTCGCCGTAGGTCTCGTTTTCTTCACTTACAACTTCCGGGGCTTCCTGGCATACGTGGCGAACCACTGGGCGCCGCAGTGGCTCGCAAACCCAACGTTGTCGGTGCTCCGGTTCACCGAGAACACTTTGGCGTTCACCGGGGCGGGTACCGCGTGGAGCCCCCTGCTCGCGGAATGGCTGGTGGTGGGTCTCTGGTGGTACCTCGCCATCCTGTTCGTCACCTCTCTCGTCTTCATGAAACCGGGCCGGCTGGCGAACGGGCTCTCGGGGCTGTGCGTGGGGCTCGGATCAGTCGTGCTCTTAAGCTGGATGGGGGTGGTGCTGGTGAAGATAGCGAGCACAGTTGGCGTGATCCTCGCCTTCGTCTTCAGCATCGTCGGCGCGGTGTTCCACTTCATCTCCACCCTTGTCGCCGTCATCTTTCCGTACTTGGCGGGAATCGGACTCGCCATTGGCGTGGTGTACGCGCTGGTCCATCTGGTGCGCGCCCTCGGTCTGACCCTCGTGAAGTACGCGCTGGCGGCAGTGGCAGCTACGGCGGTCGTGTGGCTGACGGTTCCGCTGCTCCGCTGGTGCTATGCCTCGTTGCTGCTGCCAATCCTGCACTTCCTCGCGCCGATCGTTGCATGGATCCTCGCCGCGGTCGGCGTGGTCCTGATGGTGGTCCTGGCGTTCGTTGCGGTGCTCGGCGTCGCCGGGGCGCTGGTGTTCGTCCTCGGGATGTTGGGCCGGCTCGCCATTGATCAGTTCCGCACGGCGTGGGAGGGTGGACGAGGCGAGCGTCCGATGGCGCTCGCGGGCTTCTCCGTGGGAAGCGCGTTCGCGCTGCTGCTGACAGTCACCGCCGGGTTGCCGGACGTGGCCGCCGGCATCGATGTGGCGTGGCACGAGCATGCGTGGATGCTCAACACCTGGTCCCCTGCTGCCAGTCATTTCCAAGCGCTCCCCGATGCAGTGGCGGGAGCGTTCGCCGCGATGTTCCAGCACGCCAGCGCGCCCGTGTTCGACGCGGTGGTCCTGGCGGCCCTTCTCACGACCGCGGCCGTGGGCGCGATGTGGCGGCGCGAGGCGGAGGAAGACGCCTGGCAGGCGCGCTACATCAGTGTGGAGGCGCTGAAGGTGGGCGCCGCCTTAGGTTTCGGCCTGCTGGTGTTGGTGATCGCAGCGAATCTCCCCGACGATTCTTAGAGTGGCTCGCTTCGAGACTGATCCGCATCTCCCATCTCTTCGAACTCAACTATCCCTTCCATTCCGCTGGATAAGGATTGCAATCGATGAGTACCGGTGCCTCTGTTCCTGGTGGCAGATCCCCCTCGACCGGGATGCGCGGATACGTCGCACAGTGGATGGTGCTCGGCGTGGCGCTCGGGCTCGTACGCGTGATCTTCGGATCGGGCCAGATCTCGGCATCGCCGGTAATCGCGGCTGTGGCGACGGCGTTCGTCATCGCGCCGGACCTCAACGTGCGCGCGGGGCCTGGCAGCACCCAGCCTGTCCTGACCATCGCCGGGCGAGGCGAGCCAGTGGAGATCCTGCCCGGCGGCGCGCCGGACTGGGCGCGCATCCGTGTGCGCGGGATCGAGGGGTGGGCCAGCAGGCGCTACCTGGCCGAGGGGCCGTCAGGGCAGGCGGCACACGGATCTGCGGCGCCGTACGTGCCGGGGCCGACTCGCATCACCCTCCAGTACCAGGATCCCGGCGACCGACAGACGGTCTCCCGCGTGCGGCTGGCGCTGAAGCAGCACGACGACTGGCGGGTCGGCACGCCTGAGCACGTCCTTCCTGCGGGCGAGAACCGCCCCGAGACCTACGGCGGCGTGCGCTACTTTTTCGAGGGTGACAGTGTTCTCGCGCGCGTCGTTTGCACCAGGGTCCAAGCCGAGCTGGCGCGGCGCGGCTACACGGTGACGATGCCGCTCTGGCCGATGCTGACGCGCCAGCGCCTTGGGCTGTTCCACGCTCGGCCGGGGCTGATCGAGGTGTGGATCTCGCCGTTGCCGGCTCCCGCGCCTGGCGGCTCCGTGCAGCCGGGCCAGTGCGGACGCTGACGATAGATCGAATACCACAACGGGCGCCGTGGACGCAGCGCCCCGCGTCGTATGGAGCGAATGTGGCGGCTACGGGCAGCGTACGCCGGACCGTGACCGCTCCATCCGGAGGACACCCATGTACTGCTCGGCTTGCGGAGTGAAGGCGGAGGGCCGGTTCTGCTGGTCGTGCGGGGCGCCGCTGGCGGGTGGCGGTGCCCGGCTTCCGGAGCCGGCACAGGCACCGGCACCGGCTCCGGCTCCGGCGCCGGCATCGGATCTGGCGGCGTTCGCCCGCTCGCCGCAGGTGAGGCAGCTGGTGGGCGAGCATGCGGCGCAGGCAAGGGGCCGGATGAGCGCGGAACAGTTCCTGAAGCTCTTCGACAGGCCGTTCCAGGCGCTCACGGGCGTTCCCATTCCCCTCTCTCCGCTCATCGGGATCGCGCAGCCGATCTACGCGCGGCTGGGGGTGAAGACCGGGCAGGAGCGCGTGGCCACCGTCGACCGGCCCATCCACGAGGCGCTGGCCGCGCTGCTGTGCTCCCTGGCCCGCAACGGCCAGGTGCTGCACGAATTCCACCTCGCCAGCGACGGCTGCATGGTGGAGGCGGTCCTCCCCTCGGACCTGTGGTCGTGGGAGGGAAAGGTTCTCGTGGCGCTGCGCCGCACCGACCCGCGCACCGAGGTGCGGGCGAGCACGGCCATCAAGGGGCAGATGTTCGACTGGGGAAAGAGCAGCCGCTGCCTCGACGCGCTGCTCCTGGACATCGGCAGAATCCCCGTGATGATCTGAACCGCCGGGGGAGGCGGTCGGGTTCCCGCCATCCGCCACGTGCGGCAGCCGACCCCCGGCGGAGATCCTTTCGTGCGTTCCGGCGTGGCGGCGCTTCGCCGGCCCGGCCGCGGAAGCATCGATGACGCCGGCATCGGCGCGATCGCGAATCCCCGCGCGCGAAGGTCCGGCGCGCGAGGACGCTCCTTGCGGCGCCCTCCCCTCCTTTCACGTCCGTCTTGCGCCCCTTATCGAATCGCCCCTACTTCCCGGGAAGCCGATTTTCGTCTCCACCCGTTCCCCTTCAGCCAGCTCTCCCATGAAACGACCCGCGATCCTCCTTGCGCTGTGCCTCGTTTCCGCCGCCCGCCTCCCGGCGCAGAACCCCGCGGCTTCCGACACCGCGCGCTGGACCGTGGTCCTGGGCGAGCGCAGCGCGGGCGAGCTGCGGGGGTGGACGATGCCCGACGGCGAGCTGCGCTTCACCTCGAAGGTGAACGACCGCGGGCGGGGGGCCGAGCTGGAGACGCACGTCCGCCTGGGCGCCGACGGGCTTCCGGCGATGCTGCACACCACCGGGGTGGACTACTACAAGAACCCGGTGGACGAGCGGTTCGAGATCGCGAACGGCCGCGCCACTTGGCGCAGCGCGGCCGAGCACGGCGACGCCGCCGTGAGCGGGCCGGCGTATTACGCGGCGATGAACGATGCGTCCGACGCGGGGATCCTGGCGCGGGCGCTGCTCGACGCGCCGGACCACGCGCTCCCGCTGCTTCCCGGCGGGCGCGCCACCCTCGAGCGCGTGGGCGACCTGCAGGTGAGCGCCGGCGGCCGCACCCGCACCGTCACCGAGTACCGCATCGCCGGCTTCGGCTTCGAGCCGATGACGCTGTGGCTCACACCGGAGCGGCGCTTCTTCGCGCAGGGCGGCGGGTGGGGCGGCACCGTGGAGGCGGGATGGGAATCGGTGCTCCCGCAGCTCGTGCGCGCGCAGGACGCGGCCGAGGAGCGGCGCTACGCGGAGATGGCCCGCACCCTGGCGCGGCATCCGGGGCACCCCCTCGTCTTTCGCGGCGTGGCGGTGTTCGACCCCGCGGCGCGCGTCCGCCGCACCGGGATGACGGTGGTGATCGACGGGAACCGCATCGTGGCCGCGGGGCCGGCGGGGTCGGTAAGCGTGCCGGCGGGGGCGGAGGTGATCGACGGGGCGGGGAAGACGCTGCTCCCGGGGCTGTGGGACATGCACACGCACAACAGCCCCATCGACGGGCTGATGCACCTGGCCGCGGGCGTCACCAGCGTGCGCGACATGGGCAACGACACCACCATCGTCACCACGCTCCGGCGGCGCTGGGCATCGGGCGAGCAGCTGGGCCCGCGGCTGATCATCGCGGGCTTCATCGACGGGCCGGGGCCGTTCACGGCGCCCACCGGGCTGAAGGTGTCGACGCCGCAGGAGGCGCGGGCCGCGGTGGACGCGTACCGCCGCCTCGGCGCGGAGCAGATCAAGGTCTACAGCTCGCTCGACACCACCCTGCTGCCGGGGATCATCCAGCGGGCGCACGCGCTGGGGATGCGCGTCAGCGGGCACATCCCCTGGCACCTCACCGCCGAGGACGGGGTGCGGATGGGGATGGACGAGATCCAGCACGCCAACTTCCTCGTCCTGAACTTCCTGGGCGACAGCATCGACACCCGCACCCCGGCGCGCTTCACCCGCCCCGCGGCGATGGCGGCCGGGCTGGACCTGTCGTCGCCCCAGGTGCAGCGCTTCGTGGCGCTGCTGCGCGACCGGCACATCGTGGTGGACCCCACGCTGAACGCGTTCGAAGGGATGTTCACCGCGCGCAGCGGCGAGGTGTCGCCGGACTTCGCGGCGGTGGCGGACCGGCTGCCGGTGAACGTGCGGCGCAGCCTGCTTACCGGCGGCCTGCCCGTGCCGGAGGGGATGGACGCGCGCTACCGCGAGAGCTACCGGCGCATGGTGCAGCTCGTGGGGATGCTGCACCGCCAGGGGGTGCGGCTGGTGGCGGGAACCGACGCGCTCTCGGGGTTCCAGCTGCACCGCGAGCTGGAGCTGTACGTACAGGCGGGGATCCCGGCGGCCGACGTGCTGTACATCGCCACGCTGGGCGCGGCGCAGGTAATGAAGCGCGACGGCGAGCTGGGCACCATCGCCGCCGGACGCCTGGCCGACGTGGTGCTGGTGGACGGCGACCCCACCACCAACATCTCGGACGTGCGCCGCACGCGGCTGGTGGTGAAGGACGGCGTCGTCTACCAGCCGGACCGCCTGTACGCCGCTATCGGGGTCGCCCCGGTCCCCTGATCCACCGGTGGATCTCGAAAGCATCCGGCCCCGCAATCGCCATCGATCGCGGGGCCGGTATGCGTTTGGCGAGCCCGCCGATCCTCGGCCGGGGGTGCCGCTCAGGGTGACGGCGTGTTGTACACGTAGCCTATGATGCCCTTATCGACGTACCCGGCGTTGGCCACCTTGTCCTGCACCTCCGTAATGCTCTTGGTGTACAGATTGTCATGATACCCCGGATGGTAGACCCGGTACAGCGGCACGGTGCCGGTGACCTGTGAGGTCGCGATGTAGCCCTGGAGCACGCCCTGCGTGAAGATCCCGCAGCTGCCGTTCACGGAAAGCAGGTTGCGATTGTAGTAGGTCTGGTCTCTGCAGCGGTACAGGGGAATGTGCCCGGCGGAGGAATCGCTCGCCGTGTAGAAGTAGTCGAGCTTCTCGAGCGGATAATCCAGCGCGCCCGGCGCGAGCGAGTAGCTATGGTCTACCAAGTATGGTTGATAGGTCCGGTGCACGGGCGAACGTGCGCCGTAGTCCCGGCCTAGCCGCGTATTCAGCAGTCGATTGGGCGACGCCGCGCCTGCCGAGGTCACGAGGCCGGGTGTGGCGTTGGCGACGACCCGATCACGTGTCTCGATGGTGGTCGCGGCCGGTTTTTCCTGGAGGAACAGGGCTACGTGACCCGTGGCGTGCGGAGCGGCCATCGACGTGCCGTTGATCGTGTTGGAGCCTCCGTTGATCCACGCCGAGGTGATGTTCATCCCCGGCGCGAACACGTCCAGGCAGCTACCGATGTTGGAGAACGACGTCCGCTGGTCCGTCTGGTCGGTCGCGCCCACGGTCAGCGCCTCGGCCACGCGCGCGGGCGAGTAGTTGCACGCGTCCGCCGCATCGTTCCCGGCCGACACCACCACGGTGATGCCGCTGGCGATCAGGTTGCGCACGGCGGCGTCCACCACCGAGTCCGCGGCGCCGCCGAGCGACAGGTTGGCCACGGCGGGCGTCTGGTGATGCAGGCGCACCCAGTCGATGCCGGCGATCACCGCCGACCAGGTGGTGGTGTTCGTGCATTCGAAGACGCGCACCGACACCAGCTTCACCGCTTTCGCCACGCCGTACGTGGCGCCGCCCACGGTGCCCGCCACGTGCGTCCCGTGGCCGGTGCAATCCTGGCCGTTCCCCCCGAATGCATCGTAGCCCACCTGCGCGCGCCCGCCGAACTCCGGGTGCGACGTCTGGATCCCCGTGTCGATGATGTACGCCGTGACGCCGGCGCCCGCCCAGGCGTAGTAGTAGGTGCCGTCCATCGGCAGACGGCGCTGGTCCACCCGGTCCAGGTTCCAGACGGGGCTCGGCTGCGCGGTCTGGTCGAGGGCCGCCACCCGGTCCGGCTCGACGTAGGCGACGTTGGGATTGTGCCGCAGCGCCTCGATGGCGGAGGAGGGAAGGGTGGCGGCGAAGCCTTTCAGCGCGTGCTGGTAGGTATAGTGCCGCGTCCCTCCGTGCGCCGCCACGAGCTGCCGCGCCAGCCCGGGCGCATCGCCGACCGTCTCCCGGAAGACGACGATGTAGCGGTCCGGTACGACGTCGCCCCGGCGCGAAGTGCGTGATGCCTGCGGCGCCCGCAGGTCGGGCCTCGTTACCTCGTCGGCGCAGGCGGCGAGCGCCACCAGCAGTGAGGCCGCCGCCCAGTGCAACCACTTGTTTCTCATGCGCCACTCTCCTCATAATGAGTTTCTACGAGTGCGCTCCTTTAGGAGCACACCTTATCGTAAGTCCAGAGTAGCTCCTCCCTGAACTCCGCGCAAGGATTATCCCGAAAAGATTGTATAACGAGTAAGTTGCGCACTCCCGCATGCGACGGCGCAAGCGTCGGCCTGGCGTTTCCTTCGCCTCCGATGTGAAGTGCCGTGGCGAAATGAACCCCTGCATCTCTCGTGAATGCAGGGCTCTTTCGCGTTCCTGAGATCCTGAGCGGCTGTCGATGAATCTCGGCGTCTGGTGACGTGGGCTCCGGTCATCCTCAGCCTTGATCGTCGCCCGCGGACGGGGTGCGCCGCCGAACCGTGCCCTGCTCCGTCACCTTTTTTGAACCCTGCGCGAACGCGGGAATGTTGAATTTCTGGATGGCCGTCCCCGTGCGAGGACACCGATTGACGCATTTAGGGAACACGTTTATATTGGCAAGCCAAATGAAGGCAATAGCTTAGCTGGTCTTTGGGTACGGGCGGATCTGTCGGTTTCGGGACGGATCGGCCCGTTTTCTTTTGGGAGGACCTTGATGCGATTGCGGCGCGGAGACGACCGGACGCTGGGCGTGCTCATGGCCACGCCCACGCGGTGGATCGCGGATGGCACGCGCGCGCCCGCGCACGACGAGCGCGGGCCGCGGCAGGCCGTGCGCGCCGCGGTCGAGCAGATGATCGAAGTGCCTGCCGACGTGCAGGACCTGGTGCTGCTCCTGGAATCGGGCCCCGAAGAGGGGGTGCTGCTGGCCGCGTCCGGCACCTGGCGCCTTCCCTGCGAGGGCGAGGGCGACCTGCTGGCCCAGGCGCGCGCGCGCATCGCCGCGCTGCGGCAGGAGCGGATGCGGCAGCTGAAGCGCCAGCGCCTTCCGGACCAGCTCATCGCCTACTTCGAGGAGCTGAACGCCGCCGCGGCCGAGGACGAGGTGTTCCGCGCGCTGGCCGAGCACGCGCTGCGCATCGTGGGCGCGCACACCTCGCTGGCGTTCGTCCGCGAGCCCGCGCGCGGGATGCTGCGCGCCCCCGCCCGCCCCGGCGCCGCGCCGACGGAGTACCGCGCCTGCCTCCTGTGGGACCCGCGCTTCGCCGAGCCGGGGCTGATGCAGGCGCTGGACGCGCGCGCCGGCGGCCCCTGCGCGGTGGCCGCGCCGCTCTTCGGCGACCCCGCCACGTCGCAGGTGGCCCACGTTCCCGTGGCCGACGAGGGCGTGCTGGTGCTGACCGAGCGCCGCGAGGACCGCGTCTTCGAGCCCGAGGACTGGGACGTGATGCGTGCGCTGGCGCTGCAGGCCGAGATGGCGCTCCGCCGCATCCGGCTGATCGAGAGCGTGCGCAGCCTTTCCCTCACCGACTCGCTCACGGGCCTGGCCAACCGCCGCCACATGGACGTGGTGATGGAGCACGCGTGGGCCTCGGCCCGGCGCGGCGAACCGCTGGCGGTGATGGTGCTGGACCTGGACGGCTTCAAGGCGGTGAACGACGCGCAGGGGCACCAGGCCGGCGACCGCGTGCTCTGCCAGGTGGCCGACGTCCTGCGCTCCGAGGCGCGCGGAAGCGACGTGGTGGTGCGCTACGGCGGCGACGAGTTCCTGGCCATCCTTCCCGGCGGGAACGCAGCGGCCGCGCACTCGCTGGCCGAGCGGGTGCGCATGCGGCTGAACGGGTCGGTGGGGGTCAGCGCCGGCGTGGCCGAGTACCGCCCCGAGATCGCCTCGCCCGACGAGCTCGTCCGCGACGCCGACCGCGCGCTGTACGAGGTGAAGCGCGCCCGCGGCTGCCGGTAGAGGACAGGACAGGGATGCTTGCCCGCATCCGGCCCCATCGGTGATGATCGGCAAGAAGCGGAGCAGCGGAAGACGAATCTTCTGCTGCTCCGCTTCTTTTCATCTCCATCCCGCTTGCCGGGGCCGAACAGGTGAATAGAATTCACCTGCTACAAATGCACAAAGTCCGCTTCGCGGACTGCTCTCCAGCATCTACCCGTTCATCCCACTTCCGGTGTGACCATGAGCGACGCGTGGACGCAGCTGTATCTACATCTCGTGTGGACGACATGGAAGCGGGCGCCGCTTCTGGTGGAGCCGCTCCGGTCGGAGGTGTATCACCTGATCCAGGCGGACTGCACGCGGCTGCGGGCCGATGTGCTGGCGATCGGGGGGATCGAGGATCATGTGCATCTCCCTGTCCGGGTGCCGCCCACGCTCGCCCCCGCGATGCTGGTGAAGCAGTGAAGGGCTCATCGGGGCACGCGGTGAACCATGCGCACGGCTTCTACCGGACCTTCAGGTGGCAAAGCGGCTACGGCGCCTTCAGCGTGTCCAGGCGCCACGTGCCGGTCATCGGCGACTACATCCTCCGCCAGGAGGAGCATCACCGCGAGCAGCGCCTCTGGCCCCTCCTCGAGCCTCCCCCGGCCGAATCAGCGGCAGCAAAACTGTCGGGCTGACAGCACGATGCCGAGGCCGCAGTCCCGAAGGGACTTTGTGCCGTTGTTGCCCCCGAATTCATTCGGGGGGTGGGAGATTTGAGTCGCCCCCTGTCCCCTACGACGCCTTGCGCAGCAGCTGCCGGTCCGCCAGCCCGGGAAGGACCAGGCACTCGGCCCAGGCGTCCTCGTCCGGATCGTCGGCCTCGGGGGTCTCCAGCACCTGCAGGAAGGCGTCGACCACGCCCGGGTCGAACTGGCTGCCGGCGCAGCGGCGGATCTCGTCGCGTGCGTGGTCCTCGGTGTAGGCCTCCTTGTAGCTGCGCCGCGTGATCATGGCGCAGTAGGCGTCCACCACCGCCACGATCCGCGCGGGAAGCGGGATCTCGTCGCCGCGCAGGCCGTCGGGATAGCCGTCGCCGTCGTAGCGCTCGTGGTGGTGCAGCACCACGTCGGCCACCGGCTGCAGCACGGGCACGTTGCGCAGCAGGTCGTGCCCCACCCGCACGTGCGCGCGCATCAGCTCCATCTCCTCCGGCAGCAGCGGCCCGGGCTTGTTCAGCACCCCGTCGCTCACGCCGATCTTTCCCACGTCGTGCAGCAGCGCCGAGTAGCACACCACCGCCTGCTCCTGCGGCGTCAGCCCCATCCGCCCCGCCACCAGCCGCGCGTACCGCGACGCCATCTCGCAGTGGCCGTGCGTGTACGGGTCCTTGGCCTCCACCGCGTCGGCCAGGATGCTCACGGTGGACACGTACGCCATCTGCAGCGCCTGCTCCAGCCGCCGGTTCTCCACCGCCACGCCGGCGTGGTGGCCCACCGAAAGCAGCGTCTCCACGTCGTTGGGGTCGAAGCCGCCGCCCTGCTTGTCGCCCACGATCACCACGCCGTCCAGGTCCTGCATGACCACCACCGGGCTGACGACGAGATTGCGGAAGCGCTCGCCGTCGGAGGTGGGGGCGGGGATGTCGGCGACGCCGTTGTCGGTGCCGTCGTTGCACACCACCGGCTCGTTGCGGTCAATCACGCGGCGGCTGAGCGCGCAGATGAAGGGCGACGGGTCGGCGTCGGGATATCCGTCCACGTCGTGCGCCGCTCGCACGCGCATCCGCCCGCCCGCGCGCGAGGAGATGTACAGGCCGCGCGTGGCGCCGGTGATCTGCATGCACGCGCGCAGGATCATCTCGTAGACGTTCCCCCCGAACAGCGCGCGGTGCACGCTCACCAGCGCGTGCCTGAGCGTCTCGGCGCGCTCGCGCTGCCGCTGGAATGCCAGGTGAGCGCCCTCCAGCTCGCTCCGGACCGCGCGCACCTCGCCGCGCAGCGACTCCGCGTCCGCCTCGGCCGACTGCGCCTCGGCGCGCCAGCGCTCCGCCTCCGCCGATGACGAGCGCGCGTCGGCCTGCGCCATCGCCAGCTCGCCGCGCAGCGCGCCGTCGTGCATCCGGTACGCCTCGGCCGCGGCGTCGAGCAGGGAAAGGACCGGGTCCTCCGGCGGAGTGCCGGCGGCCAGCTGTGCTTCGACGTGGGTCGCCATCTTTGCCCGTGCCCGTCCGCGAAGGAGATCGAGAAACCGTTTCAACGATGACAGAGCACGCGCCGTGCCCCGACTGGATTCACCGAAATGCGAATCCGTTCTGCACCATTAATGTGAAATTAGCCTGATCGGCGATGCTGCACATCGCACACGATGTCGCGCCGAGCGATCCCGTTTTTCGGCATCCTCCCCACTCCCCGCCCGCGCCGCGACGATCCGTCATCCGTCTTCCTCGATCTGATCCAAAAACTTTTATCGCATCGACTTGCGATGCGGATCCACCCCCATCCGTTCATCTTCATCTCCTCTCATCCCCATCTTCCGAATTCCGCAGTTTCACCAAAGCGGTGCAGGGGAGATGGCACGTGGACCCGCGATTGCCTTTCCTCGGGGCACGGAACGCAACGCTCACGGGTTCACACTCGGTCACGCTGGAGGACGCACGATGAAACGCTGGCTCGCGCTCGCGGCGGTTGCCGCACTGGCCGCGGGGTGCAACGACCCACAGCCGCTGGGGCCGGACCGCGCCCCCAACACCCTGCACCGCGTCACCCTCGCCCCGGGCGTGGACGTGGACCCGGTGCTCACCTCGGCGCTCGCGCTGGCCGGGCCGCTGGACCAGCTCGAGGTGCTGGTGACGTACGACAGCCTCGCGAGCGGCGACGCCGTCGCCAGCGCCGTACGGGCCACCGGCGCGGGGATCATCCGCTTCAAGCACCTCCCGATCGTGGCGGCCGTGGCCAACCCCGCGCAGATCACTCGCATCTCCGCGGTGCCGGGCGTGGTCTCGCTCTACTCGAACAAGCAGCTGAAGTGGTTCCTGGCCGAGAGCGTCCCCAGCATCCGCGCCAACCTGGCGCGCGTGGCCGGCTACACGGGGAAGGGGATCGGCGTGGCCATTCTCGACAGCGGCATCGACGGGCTGTTCAACCCCGACGTGCACTATCCCGAGCACGTCGTGCAGAACGTGAAGGTGCTGGGAAGCATGAAGGACCTGGTGACGCAGGACGAGACGCTTCCCGCCGTCGGGGCGAACCTGTTCGTGGAGAACGTCCCCAACACCGACCTCACCGGCGGGCACGGGACGCACGTGGCGGGAATCGTGGGCGGCTCGGGCGCGTCGTCGGCCGGCAAGTACACGGGCGTGGCGCCGGGCGCGAACCTGGTGGGCATCAGCACCGGCGAGACGATCGTGGTGTTCTGGGCGCTGGCCGGCTTCGACTGGCTGATCGACAACGCCGCGAAGTACAACATCAAGGTGGTCAACAACTCGTGGGGCTCGAGCGGAACGTTCGATCCGAACGACCCCACCAACGTGGCCACGAAGGCGGTCTACAAGGCGGGTATCGCGGTGGTGTTCGCCGCGGGGAACGACGGGCCGGGGGAGAACACGCTGAATCCGTACAGCGTTGCTCCGTGGGTGATCAGCGTGGCCGCAGGGTGCAAGACGGTCTCCCCCGACCCCACCAACTCCGCCTCGCTCTGCGCGGGCGGGACCTCGATGCTGGCCGACTTCTCGTCGCGCGGCATCCGCAACGATCCGCTGTACCATCCGGACATCACCGCGCCGGGCGCCAACATCGTGTCGGCCCGCGCCAGCACGGGCACGCCCATGAACGCGCTGAACGCGCCCAGCGACGCGCTGGACTGCGCCATCCCCACCACGTTCGTGCCGTACTACACGTGCATGAGCGGGACGTCGATGGCCACGCCGCACGTGGTCGGCACCATCGCGCTGATGCAGGAGGCCGCGCGCGGCAGGCTCACTCCCGACCAGGTCTACCGCGCGATCACGAAGAGCGCCCGCACGATGCCGTACTACGGCGAGTGGGAGGCGGGCGCCGGCTACCTGGACGCCTACTCGGCGGTGATGTCAGTGCGGCGGTAGCGCTTCCGCGTCTCCCCGGCACCCCTGGATCTCACGCGGAGACGCGGAGGTGCCGGGGACACGCCTCCGCGGCTCCGCGCCTCCGCGTGAGACCTGGCGGAGTCTGGAGACGCGAAGATGAACGAACCTCGGCCGCCGCACCCGGTGGCGGCCGCAACCTGATGACGGACGACGCGGAACGATGCAGCGGACTCTCCTTCTTTCCCTGGCCGCGCTGGCGCTGGCGGCATGCAACGATGCGCAGCCCACGGCGGTCGCCCCGGCCGGACCCGCCCGGCTGGCGACGGTCGCCAGCGGGCCGAAGATCGACGCGAAGCTGGCGAGCGCGCTGGCCGTGGCGGCGCCCGCGCAGCAGCTGGTCGCCATCGTGAACTTCGATCCGGCCAAGACCTCGAAGCTCGCCATCGCCAACCAGGTGATGCGCCTCGGCGCCGGGGTGATGACCTTCCGCAACCTGTCGATGCTCGTTACCCTCGGCACCCCCGCGCAGATCCAGGCGATGGCGGGGCTCGGCGGCGTGCAGAGCATCTACGCCAACCGCGCCGTTCCCACCCTCCTGCGCGAGAGCACGCAGTCGCTTCGCGCCGACATGGCGTGGAACGGCGGCATCACGGGGAAGGGCGTGGGCATCGCCATCCTCGACAGCGGCATCAACGGGCTGAACTCCGACGTCGCGTATCCGACGAAGACCGTCGCCAACGTGAAGTTCACGCTGAACTTCGCCTACCTGACGGACGATACGACCAGCCTTCCGCGCCCCGGCGGCGAGCTGGCGGTGGAGAACCTTCCCAACACCGACAACACCGGCGGGCACGGCACGCACGTGGCCGGCATCGCGGCGGGGAACGGCGGCACCAGCTTCGGCGCGTACCGCGGCGTGGCCCCGGGCGCCAGCCTCATCGGCCTGAGCGCGGGCGAGACGCTGGAGATCGTGTACGCCTCGGTGCTGCAGGCGGTGGACTGGATGATCGACCACCGCGTGAAGTACAACATCAAGGTGGTGAACAACTCCTGGGGCGGCACCGGCGACTTCGATCCCACCGACCCGGTGATCGAGGCCATGAAGTCGGTGCACGACGCCGGCATCACCGTGGTCTTCGCCGCGGGGAACGACGGGCCGGCGGCCAACACCATGAACTACCTGAGCGTGGCGCCGTGGGTGATCAGCGTGGCCGCCGGGTGCAAGCTGTTCGTGCTCGACCCCACCAACTCCGCGTCGCAGTGTGTGGACGCCACGGGCCGCGCGCCGGTGCTGGCGGGCTTCTCGTCGCGCGGCGTGGCGGGCGACCCGCTGCTGCACCCCGACGTGACCGCGCCGGGCGTGCGCATCGTGTCGGCGCGCTCGTCGACCGGCGTGGTGGCGCCGCTGGGCATCACCAGCGACCTGAACGCCTGCAACATCGGCTTCCAGAACCTCGACGACTTCACCTGCATGTCGGGCACGTCGATGGCCGCGCCGCACATCGCCGGCGTGGTGGCGCTGATGCAGGAGGCCGCGGGCGGCAGGCTCACGCCCGACCAGGTGGAAACGATCCTGGAGAACACCGCCCGCCCGCAGCCCGGCTACGCTCTCTGGGAGCAGGGCACCGGCTACGCGGACGCCTACGCGGCGGTGCAGGCCGCCCGGGCGTACCGGTGAGGGCGAGCGAAGCGGCCGGTTCGCCCGCGATCGGGTGATGCCGCGGTCTGGTAAACAGCACACCCCATAATTCATCGGGGCGACAGATACTGGGCGGGCCGGCCGGGCGGGGCCGGGAGCGAAAGGCTCCCGACCCCGGCTTGCTTTTGATCCAGCTACAGTGCGCGCATCACCGTCCCGGCCTCCGGGCGCTCGGCGACCTGGCTCACTCCTGAGGAATGGCCCTCCCGCTCGCCCGGACAGGTGAATGGAATGCATCCGCAACAACTGCACAAAGTCCGCTGCGCGGACTGCTCTCCAGCATCTACCCGTTCATCCCACTTCCGATGTGAATTCTGGTGGAGCCGCTCCGGTTGCGCTGGTCGGAAAGGTGAATAGAATTCACCCCCGACAACTGCACAAAGTCCGCTCCGCGGACTGCTCTCCAGGTATCTACCCGTTCATTCACTTCTGGTGTCAACATGAGCGACGCGTGGACGCAGTTGTATCTGCATCTCGTGTGGACGACATGGAAGCGCGCGCCGCTTCTGGTGGAGCCGCTCCGGTCGGAGGTGTATCACCTGATCCAGGCGGACTGCACGCGGCTGCGGGCCGATGTGCTGGCGATCGGGGGGATCGAGGATCATGTGCATCTCCTTGTCCGGGTGCCGCCCACGCTCGCTCCCGCGATGCTGGTGAAGCAGGTGAAGGGCTCATCGGCGCACGCGATGAACCATGCGCACGGGTTCTATCGGACCTTCCGCTGGCAGAGTGGCTACGGCGCCTTCAGCGTGTCGAAGCGCCATGTCCCGATCATCACCGAGTACATCCTCAACCAGGAAGAGCATCACCGCGAGCAGCGCCTCTGGCCGCTCCTCGAGCCTCCCCCGGCCCAACCAGCGGAAGCAAAACGGCCGGCTTAGCGGCACGATGCCAAGGCTGCAGTCCCGAAGGGACTTTGTGCTGTTGTTGCCCCCGAATTCCATTCGGGGTGCGCGCACCCGCCCCCCGCTGTTGCACCATTTTGCAGAATCCCTCAGATTCCCGCCTCACCGTTTCGCCGTCCGTCACCCGCGCCCCACCGCGCCCGCCGCCGATGCCGCGTCCCGCCGTCCTGGTCATCGAGCCCGCCGCCGCCGCGGCCGAAGCCGTCCGCGAGGCGGTCGCCGGCCGCGCCGAGGTGCGCGCCGCGGCCACCCTGGGCGACGGGCTGGAGCAACTCCGAGGCGGGAGCTGGGCCGCGCTCGTCCTCTCGCTCGACCTTCCCGCCGCGGACCTCGCGCTCGTCCGCCGCATCGCCGAGTCCGGCGTCCCCACGGGGTCGATGGTCCTGCTCGCGTCGCGCCCCACCATGCAGATGATGGTCGAGGCGTCGCGCCTCGGCGTGCTGGGCGTCTTCGCCTCGCCGCCGGACCCGCGAGAGCTGGGCGCGGCGCTGCGCGAGGTGTTCCAGGCCGAGGACGTCATCCCCATCACCCCCGCCGACGTGGGCGACGGCGACGACGAGGCGGCCATCGGCGCCAGCCCGGCCATGCTCGAGGTCTTCCGCATGGTGGGCCGCGTGGCCGGCTCCCCCGCCACGGTGCTCATCCTGGGCGAGTCGGGAACGGGAAAGGAGCTGGTCGCGCGCGCCATCCACCGCAACAGCGGGCGCGCGGCGGGGCCGTTCGTGGCCCTCAACTGCGCCGCCATCCCCGAGAACCTGCTGGAGAGCGAGCTGTTCGGCCACGAGAAGGGGGCGTTCACCGGCGCCATCGCCCGCAAGGTGGGCCGCTTCGAGCGCGCCAGCGGCGGCACGCTGCTGCTGGACGAGATCGGCGACATGTCGCTGGCGCTGCAGGCCAAGATCCTCCGCGCGCTGCAGGAGCGCGAGATCGAGCGCGTGGGCGGCGAGGACCGCATCCCCGTGGACGTGCGCGTGGTCGCGGCCACCAACAAGAACCTGCGTGCCGCCATCACCGACGGCACCTTCCGCGAGGACCTGTACTTCCGCCTGGCCGTGGTCACCCTGCAGCTGCCGCGGCTGGTGGAGCGCGGCGGAGACCTGGACCTTCTCGTCCGCCACTTCGTCGCGCTGAACGCCGCGCGCTACGGGCGCGAGATCCGCGGCATCGCCCGCAGCGTGATGGAGCGGCTGCACGAGCACGCCTGGCCGGGCAACATCCGCGAGCTGCGCAACGTGCTGGAGCGAGCCGTCCTCATGGCGCACGGCACCGTCCTCCTCCCCGAGCACCTTCCCCTCGACCAGCTCAGCCCCCCCGCGCCCGAGGAAGACGGCACCGGCGCCCCGCTCGCCGGCTACGCCCCCGGCCTCCACCTGGCCGACGTGGAGCGCCTGCACATCCGCGAGGTGCTGAAGCTGGTGCAGGGCCACCTCGGCAAGGCCTCCGACGTCCTGGGCGTCCACCGCAACACCCTCACCCGCAAGATCCGCGAGTACGGCCTGGAGTGAGCGTCCTCTGCATCGCTGGATCTCACGCGGAGACGCGGAGACGCGGAGGTGCAGGGCCGGCGACTCCGCGTCTCCGCAACTCCGCGTGAGATCAACGATCCTGGAGAGAACGCGGAGAAATTCGAACTCACGCCGTGTTTCTGAGCGAAGGAGTTCTGAATGCGCGAAACCGACGAAATCACGGGGACCATCATCGACGCTGCGTTCCGGATCCACACGCAACTCGGGCCCGGCATGCTGGAATCTGTCTACGAAGCCATTCTGGCCGACATCGATCGAGAAACGCGGACTCACCGTCCAAAGATTAGCGCCGGTTCATGCGAAGCGGGTGCTGACCTATCTCCGTCTCCTCGGACTCCCGGTAGGCCTGCTGATCAACTTCGGGTCGGCGACGATGAAGGACGGTCTGCAGCGGGTGGTGAATTCCCATGTCCCTGGTCCCGGCTCCCTGCTGCGGATCGACCAGATGGTAGGCTGACTCACGATATCTCTGCGTCTCCGAACTCCGTTGGCCTCACGCGGAGCCGCGGAGACGCGGAGGTGCAGGAAAGCGACTCCGCGTCTCCGCGTGAGATCCAGCGATGTTGGTCGTGCGATTCCCCGATTTGGTGAGCTTGCCTGTTTTTTGTGCAGCCTCTCGCGCCCGCACGGTGGCGCCTCCATCTCCCGCTTCAATCCGAAGTCATTCAACGGAAACAGGTTAGCTCGGGGTAAAGAAATCGGCATGGCATCTGCTTGCACCGTAAGGTGCGCTGTACGGAACCCAGATGCCCAAGGAAGCCGCCGTGAGGATACGCCGCACCCTCGTATCGCTGGCCGCCGCCGCATTCGTGCTGGCCGGCTGCTCGGACCGCGCGCAGGCGCCGCTCGCGCCCGTCGTGCCCGCCGCGCCGGCCCACGCGCTGGGCGGGAGCATCGACGTCAGCGGACTGCTGCAGTTCATCGGCACCCCCGACCTGAGCCCGCCGCGCCACGCGCAGAAGTACATCCGCGCCAGCGAGGGCGGCTTCGTGGAGCTGAACGGCTTCCGCGTCGACATCCCCGCCGGGGCGCTCCCGCGCGACACCACCGTCACCATCGACCTCCCGTCGGACGCGGTGCTGGCCAAGCGCCTGGTGGCCGAGTTCGGCCCCCACGGCGTGCAGTTCAACACCCCGGTCACGCTCAGCTTCCCGCTCGCCGGCGTGCTGCTGGGCAGCGGCCCGATCGGCGTCGCCCGCTGGGAGGGCGATCACTGGGTGAACCTGGGCGGCTCCATCAGCACCGACGGCACCCGGCTGTCCGGCACCACGCCCCACTTCTCGTACTACGGGGGCAAGTACATCATGGCCGGCGGCTGAGCGCCGCCGGCTTCCCGTCTCCAATCCTCGACCCGTTCATCTGGTGAGCAGGCCGTCGTCGCCGCCGCACCTGCTGGTGGAGCGCGCGCTCGCGCTGGTCCCCGACTCGGAAGAGTTCCTGCCGCTCAGCGACGCCGTCATCGGCTCGTCGCGGCTGGACCGCGAGAAGGTGTGGGCCCGCTCGGGCGCGTACGCCACGCTGGGCAAGCGCGTGGTGGACCCGGCGCGGCTGGCGGAGATGATCCCCGCGCTGGCCGAGCGCTCGCGCCAGCGGCTGGAGGAGCTGTACACGCACGTCCTCGAGGCCATCCGCCACCAGCAGGAGGGCGATCTGGCCGCCGCCGCCGCCGCGCTGATCCGCGCGGGCGAGGCCGAGGAAGCCGACCGGCGGCTGGAGAAGGCGGAGAAGATCTACGGCCTGGCGCTGGAGATCTCGCGCGACCTGCGCGAGAAGACGCCGCAGATCGTGGCGCTGCGCCGATTGGGCCGCACCGCGCGCGCCGCCGGGCGGCCGGACGAGGCGTGGGAGTGGTACGAGCAGAGCCACGCGCTGGCCGTCGACCAGATGGACGCCGCCGCGCAGGCCATCGCCTGCCAGGGGATGGGCAACCTCTGCGACGACCGCGGCGAGCGCGAGCGGGCGCGCGACTGGTACGAGCGCGGGCTGGCCATCGCCCGCGGGCTGGGCGATCCCGCGCTGGAATGGCCGTTCTACACCAACCTCTCCGTCATCTCCATCAAGCACGGCGAGCTGGCCGACGCCGAGGCGCTGCTGGCCCGCGCCCGCGAGCGCATCGAGGCCACCGGCGCCGACGACGCCATGCCCTTCTACCTGAACAACCGCGGTCTCCTGCTCACCGAGCACGGCGACCTGCCGGGCGCCGAGGCGGTGCTGCGCGAGGCGCTGGCGCGCAGGCTGGAGCCGCGCTGGGAGATGACGGTGCGCACCAACCTGGGCGACGTGCTGCTGCGGCAGGGGCGTCTGTTCGAGGCGCAGGAAGAGGCGCGCCGCGCCGAGGAGCTGGCGATCGTGGACCGGCTGATCGAGGACTGTGTGGACGTGTACCTGCTGCTGGGCGGGATCGCGCGGGCCAGGGCCGACGAGGAAGGGTTCGTGTTCTACGAGCAGGCGCTCAGCGTCTGCCAGGAGCGCGGCCTTCCGCGCAAGCAGGAGGCGGCGGTGCTGCACGGCTACGGCCTGCTGCACGCCGCCTGCGGCCGCCCGTCCGAGGCCCGCGCCTACCTCGAGGCCGCCCGCGAGATCTACGACGCCGTAGGCTTCCTCCCCGAGCTCGCCCGCGTCGATGCGGACCTGGCCACGCTGGAGCGGGCGGTCGCTGCATGATCGTCGGGCCGACTTCGGAAGATTGGCGATGAAAGACGACGATCCCTCCGCCCTGCCGTTGGATGGAGAGCAACCAGTCCCCCTCGCCTCCGCCGAACGTCCGGACGATCAGGATGGCTTCGACAGGGGGATGCAGATCAGCATGCGAAGCGTTCGCCGGATCCTGGACCGGCGTCGGCGTAAGGCTCCGCCTCCGCTCCTATAGCCGCTTCGGCGAGATCGTGCGCGCTACCGCTGCGGCAGTGCGCAGGTCCGCAGGAACTTGAGATCGAGCTCCCGCGTTCCGTCGGCCAGCCTTGCCAGCTGGTCGACTCTTCGTTGTGCCGGAAGCGGGCACCACACCAGCTGCTTGCCGCGATCCTTCAGCGCTTCGGCTGCGCGGACGTAGTCGCTGTCGCCCGCCACCAGCATCGCCACGTCGTAGCGGTCGCGGTAGGCGCCGACGACCATGTCGACGGCGAGGTTCACGTCCGTTTCCTTCTCGACGTGGTACCTGCGGCCGGTTTCCCGGTCGATGCGCGGCTCGTGGCGCCCCAGCACCAGCTCGATGCGGCTGCTGCGGGAGACCTGCGCGAAGAACCGCTGCTGCGCGCGGTAGCTGTGGCTGTGCTGATCGGGGAGCGGCGACGTGTAGTACCGCAGCTTGACGAAGTGATAACCTCGGCTGAGCCGCGTAGCGAGCAGGTTCAGGTCGATACGGAACGGAATGCCTTCGTACCGTTGCGCCAGGTTGAAGTTTGGCCCGTCTACGAAGATCTCTACGGATGGCTTGAAGGGCCTCGGGAAAGGCGTGGTATCCAATGCTACGGCTCCAAGAGAGTTGTAGTTGGATAAAATAACGAGGGGTTGTGCCAATAAGGCCCAACCCCCCGGAGTTATGTACTCACACCACCCGCAGGTGGGGAGCGACGACAAGTCTAGCGCCCGGAGGCGCTGCAGTCAAGAGGAAGGTAAACAGAAGCTCGGCAGGACCTGAACAGAAAGCCGGACAGAGCGTCCGGCCTTCTGTTCATCGCCCCACCGCTCGCAGTCAGAAGTCGTACTTCACGCGGGCCAGGATGGTGCGGCCGATGTTGGGCGTGCCCGGGAACGGCCGGTAGCCCTCGTTGAACAGGTTGGTGACGGCCACCTGCAGCGTGGTCTTGCGCCCGCGCACCGGCAGCCGGTACCCCACGTTCATGTCGAAGAGCGTGTACGCGCTCACGCAGTCCTCGGCCAGCGGGCTGGTCGACGCGCCCTCCAGGCAGCGCGTGCCGATGTACACCCCCGAGTTCACCGGGAAGCCCGCGGTGTAGCGCATCCGCGCCTCGCCCGAGAAGCCGTTCCCCTCGGCGGCGTCGTAGGTCAGCGCCAGCGTCGCCTTCTTCGTGGGCGCGTTCAGCGTCACCAGCCCGGCGTTGCGCGTCTGCCAGCGGTCGTCGCTCACGTACGAGCCGCTGGCGCTCACCGACCACTCGGGGTTCACGATGAAGCGCGCCGACAGGTCGCTTCCCCACAGGTCGATGTTCTCGTCGACGTTCACGTACGTCACCAGCAGCTGCGCGCTGTTGGCGTGCACGCTGGGCGCCGAGATCACGCCCACGGGGATCGTGGCCAGCCCGGGCGAGGTGGCGTTGCCGATCAGCTGCGCGGCCAGCGCCGTGGCCTGCGCCTGGCTCATCCCCAGGTCCGCCATGAAGCGCGGGACCAGGTACGCGCCCAGCTGCGGCCCGTTCAGCAGCACCAGCGGCGTCTGGATGGTGAGCGGCGTCACCAGGTTCTCCTTGCGCGACCACCACGCGTCGGCGGCAATCAGCAGCCGGTCGCCCAGGATTCCCTTGTATCCGGCCTCCAGCGTGTTCGAGGGCGACTCGCGGATCGGCTTCACGTCGGGGAGCGCCAGCGAGGCCAGGTCGCCCACCTGCCCGGTGACCGCGTTCAGGTAGTTCAGCCCCACCTGCCCCGACGTCGGGTGCAGCCCGCTCAGGTACGCCACCAGCGTCGGCGGCAGCGGCGTTCCCGCCTGCGCCGCGCGGGCCGCCAGCACGCCCACCGCCAGCGGGAAGAGCGTGGTGGAGTTGCCGGGGAGGAGCTGGCCGGGGCCGCCCAGCCCGGCGGGGGTGAAGGGCGAGCGCACCTGGTAGTTGCCGCCCGCGTCGCGGAACGAGAAGCCCACGTCGCCCGTTCCCTGGATGCGCAGCGAGTACCCCAGCCCAGCCAGCTGGTCGTTGGGGATCGACGAGCCCAGGTCCAGGAACTGGTTCAGCGAGCTGGGCGTGCTGAACGCGCGGTTGTAGCTGAGGCGCAGCGCGTGTCCCGGGGCCGGCTTGAACACCAGCGCCGCGCGGGGGCTGAACACCGGGTCCGGGAGCGCCGAGTGCGTGTCGATGCGGCCGGCCAGCACCAGGTCCAGCTTGGGGGTGATGGCCGTCTCGCTCTGCAGGTAGGCGCCGAACTCGCGCGTCTGGTCGTGCCCCTCGTACTGCCCGTTGATGGTTCCCTCGGTCACCGGGTTGGTCCAGGTGTAGTCGCCGCCGTAGGTGAAGCGCTGGCGGGTGCCCAGGTCGAACCCGTGCTGCAGCTGCCCCACCACCACGCTCGAGCGGTCCACGATGGGCGCGCCGTTGCGCAGCAGGAAGGTTTCGCCGGCGTCGCTGTGGTTCACGTACACCTGCCCGAACAGCCGCCGCCAGTTGCCGCGCAGCTGGCCGTAGGTGTAGCGCCAGTTGCGGGCCTGCCCCGCGCCCAGCCCGGTCAGCTCGATCCCGTTCACCTCGGTGCTCACGCCGGCGCTCAGCACGGCGGTGAAGTCGTCGCTCACGCGCCAGTCGGCGCGCGCGTCGCCGCTCCAGCGCTCGATGCCGAAGTCGCGCTGCCCGATGCGGGCGATGCGCACGTCGGCCTCGGCCTGGGTGATGCCCGAGGCGCGCATCAGGTCGGCGCGGTAGAAGGCCAGGTTCGAGGCGAACTTGTTGCGCTCCAGCACCTCGGCCGGGTCGGTGTAGCGCCACTCGTCGGCGCGCACGTACTGGCCGCTGAGCTTCACGCCGAAGTTGGGCGCCAGCAGCTGCGCCGTGCGGAACTCGCCCTGCAGGGTGCTGCGGCTTCCGCCGCCCACGGCCAGGGTGGTTCCCTGCTCGTCCAGCGGGCTCTTGGTGATGATGTGCAGGATGCCGTCGGCCGTGTTCGGCCCGTACAGCGCCGCGCCGGGGCCCAGCACCACCTCCATCCGCTGGATGTCCTCGTTGTTGGCGGGAACGAACTGGAGGAAGTTCACGCGCAGGCTGGGCACGCCGGTGAGGCGGTAGTCGGTGAGCGCGTGCAGGGCGCCGGAGAAGATGTTGTTGAAGCCGCGCGCCACCACGTTGGCCGACCCCGCGCCGGTCTGCGCGATGTCTACGCCGGGGACGGAGCGCAGGTGGTCGACGGTGGTGATGGCCGGGCGCGCCTCGATCTCGCGCTCGGAGACCACCTCCACGCGGGCCGGCGCCTCGAGCGCCTTCTCGGGGCGCTTGGAGGCCGAGACGACCAGCGGGTTCAGGGCGACGGCGCCCGCCGAGATCTCCACGTTCACCGTGGACGCCTGCCCGGCGGCGACCACCGCGCCAAGCCTGCTTTCCGAGCCGCCCTCGTTCTTGATGACCATGGTGTACGAGCCGGGGCGCAGCCCGGCCAGCCGGTAGTTCCCCTGCGCGTCGGTGGTCGTGCTGCCCACCACGCGCCCGTCGCTCGATACGGCGTCCACGTGGGCGCCGGCCACGGCGCGGCCGGTGGTGGGGTCCTTCACGCTGCCGCCCACGCTGCCGTCCTGCTGGGCCAGCGCCGGAACGGCGGTGAGGGCGAGGAAGGCCACGACGAGCGCGAGGCTGCGTACGGGTCTGCGGGGCATGCGGTCCTCGTTGGATGGGGAGGGGCGGGCCGGCGGCGCCGGCGAGGAACGGCGGCACGCCGCCGGGAGACGGGCGGCGGCCGCGGGCGATGCGTTTGCGGGAACGCCCGTCCGTCCGCGCGGAGGCGCGGGTCGCTGGGGCGGTGGACCGGGCGGAAGGTGCGTCAGGGGCGGGCGGTGAATGGAGCGCACGATACGCCGAATCCGCTGCAAGATCAAGCATTCCGGCGCATCGGGGCCCATACGCGGGCGGGATTTCCGGGAGATTGTCCCCGCGAGGGCCCAATCGCTCCGTGGGGATGGCTCCGCGGCCAATCTCGATCGGGAACGGGGAGATTGAAGGAGGGATGGAGATTCGTGACGGAATTGTGACGATGCAGCGCCGTTGCGGGTACGCCGCGTGCGGGGCACCCCGCTCTCGAACCCCGGACGGAGGACGAGCATGGGCCACAGGAAGAAGGCGAAGAAGTCGCTGAGGAAGCGCGTGCGGAAGCTGGTGCGCAAGCACGGCTCGGAGATCGTGACGGCGCTCGCGTCCGCGCTCGTCGGCGCCGCGGTGGATGCCGCGCGGAAGCAGGGCGGCAAGAAGAAGCACCGACACCGCCTGGCGGAGGTGCAGGCGGTGTAGACCTTGCGCCCCCGCGGCCGCGATGCGGGGGACGATCGTTCGGTCCTGCCACGAACCGCGTGAGGGATGCGCGCCCGAAGGGCCGGGAACCCGCCGCGCCCGCGCAGATGCCTGGGAATCGGGAAGATGCGTTGCGCGGCGGGGGCCCGGCGCGGTTGGGCACAGTAGTATCGTGCCCTACCGCGCGCGCAGCCCGGTTTGGCGCCTCGGCGCCAAACACGCCCAAGCGCCCTTGGTCTTCATCCGTTCATCACTTCGGCACAGTTCCGTCCTCCGCCTCCAGCCTTCGCGGCAGACGGCGCACGGGTCTTGCCCTGTCCGCGGGCGAAACGCGGCATGACCCCGAGCCCGGCGCGAGGCGAATGGAGCGCGACTACCCCCCGATCGAGGACCACGGCATCATCGGCGACCTGCACACCGTGGCGCTGGTCTGCCGGGACGGCACGATCGACTTCATGTGCGCGCCGCGCTTCGACTCGCCGCCGGTGTTCGGCTCGCTGCTGGACCGCGGCCGCGGCGGGCGCTTCGAGCTGTCGCCGGTGCTGAACGGCGCGCGGCTGAAGCAGCTGTACCTCCCCGACACCAACGTCCTCCTCACCCGCTTCCTTTCGCCCGACGGCGTGGCCGAGATCTCGGACTTCATGCCCGTGGGCGAGAGCGACCACGTGCGTGCCGTGGTGCGCCGGGTGAAGGCGGTGCGCGGCGACCTGCGCTTCTGCGTGCGCTGCGCCCCGCGCTTCGGCTACGGCCCCGAGACGCACCGCGCGAGGGGCGAGGACGGCTGCGTCCTCTTCACGCCGCGGGACGGGACCGTCGCCGCGCGGCTGTGGACCACCATCCCCGTGCGCTTCCACGAGGGCGACGCGGTGGCCGAGTTCACCCTGCGCCACAGCGAGGCGGCCACCTTCGTCTTCGAGGTCGGCGACGTCTCCGCCCGCTCGCCCGCCTCGGCCCCGCACTACGTGGCCGAGGCCTTCAAGCGCACCACCAACTTCTGGCGGCGGTGGATCGGGAAATCCACCTACCGCGGCCGCTGGCGCGACGAGGTGCACCGCTCGGCGCTCGTGCTGAAGATGCTGTTCAGCCATCCGCACGGCTCGCTGGTGGCCGCGCCCACCTTTGGGCTGCCGGAGGCGCTGGGCGGGGCGCGCAACTGGGACTATCGCTACACCTGGGTGCGCGACGCCGCGTTCACCCTGTACGCGCTGATTCGCCTGGGACTGACGGACGAGACCGCGCCGTTCATGCAGTGGATCGCCGAGCGCTGCGCCGAGGAAGGCGACGGCATTCC
>NZ_DATIND010000038.1 GCF_035474595.1 Longimicrobium sp. | reverse complement strand
GAAGTGCGCCGGGGCGGATGCTCCGGCGCACTTCTCATCTCGGACCTGGCGATCACCTGTGCACCCAAACGCACAGAGAGACGTCATCCTGAGGCCGCCCACGCTGTCATTTCCCTCGCATGAGCGGTTGCAGGCCGAAGGATCCATGGGTGAGGTCGCACGTGCGCTGCCGGATTGCACGACGATCCCGAATTCGGTATCACGTCTCAATCGGGCGGGTGGTGCGGCTCCGGTCAGCCAACCCGGGCGACCGGCCGCTACTCGTCGAGCGTGTCGAGCGGGGCGGTGGAGGGGCGCACCAGGCGCGGCGGGGTCACCGGGAGCTTGGGCGGATGCGGGCGCTGCGGCTGGCGCGGCTGCCCGGCCGGCGTGTTCACCGTGGGCGGCGGCCCGGCCGGCGTGGCGGGGACCGGCTCCCCGGCGGGAACCGGCGTGGCGCCCGGTGGCTGGTTCGGCACGTGGGGATGCTCCGTCGTGGGGTGCTGCAGCGGGAACGAGCGGTCGTAGCGCTTCTGCACGCTGTCGGCGATCTCGCGCCATACGGTGGCCATGTACTCGGTGTTGCGCTGGTGCACGGTCACGAAGCGCCGCAGGTCCGCCTCGCTGACGCGGTGCTTCTTCAGCGCCGCCTCCCGCAGGCGGTCGCCGTTGGGCACGGTGTCGGGAACGGAGCGCAGGTCCGCGTTCGCCTGCACGAACTTCGTGCGGGAGATGGCGGTCGGCGCCTGCTTCTTTCCCGTGCACGCCGCCAGCGCGACGCAGAGCGCCGTGCCCGCCACGATCATCCCCCGCATCTGCTTCTCCCGTAACAAATTGGCATCTCCCCGGGCATCACCGCGCCGCCGGTCGGCGGAGGACGGTCCATTCCCCCGGCGCGGGTGAGGCTACCGGCGCTCCGGAGGCGTGTCAACCCGCGCGTTGCGCCCTTCCGGCGCCGTGCGTAGCTTCGTCCCCTTCACCCCGCGGCGCCCGAAAAGGTTTCCTCCACCGCATTAAACCGCATGCCACCACGCACTTTCCCCCGCGCCGCGGCGCTCGCGCTGGCGCTGCTGCCCGCGCTCGCCGCCGCGCAGCAGGTGCCCTCGCCCGCGCAGGTGCTGGGCTACGACCTGGGCGAGCGCTTCACCCCGTACGCCGGGGTGCAGCAGTACGCCAGGGCGCTGGCCGCCGCCGCGCCCGACCGCGTGCGCTACCTCGCGTACGGGCAGACCTACGAGGGGCGCGAGCTCTTCCAGCTGGTCATCGCCCGGCCCGACGTTCTCGCCCGGCTGGACCAGGTGCTCGCGGCCAACGCGGAGCTCACGCGGCCCGAGACGAGCGCCCAGCGCGCGCAGCAGGTCGCATCCTCCAACCCCGCCGTGGTCTACTTCAGCTACGGCGTGCACGGCAACGAGAGCTCGTCCAGCGAGGCGGCGCTGTGGACCGCGTACGACCTGGCCCGCGGCGCCTCCGAGGTGCGCGGCGTGCTGGACTCGTTGGTGGTGGTCATCGACCCCGTGACCAACCCCGACGGGCGCGACCGCTACGTGAACTGGTACCGCGGCGTGCGCGGGGCGCGGCCCAACCCCGATCCGCAGGCGCGCGAGCACCGCGAGCCGTGGCCCGGCGGGCGCTACAACCACTACCTGTTCGACCTGAACCGCGACTGGAGCTGGGCCACGCAGGCCGAGACCCGCGCGCGGCTGGCCACCTGGTGGCGGTGGAACCCGCAGGTGCACGTGGACTTCCACGAGATGTTCTTCAACTCCAGCTACTTCTTCTTTCCGGCCACCGCGCCGGTGAACCCCATCTACCCGCCGTACATCCTGCAGTGGGGGAAGCGCTTCGGCGACGCCAACGCGCGGGCGTTCGACCAGCACGGGTGGGACTACTACACGGGCGAGGAGTTCGACCTGTTCTATCCCGGCTACGGCGACAGCTGGCCCAGCCTGACCGGGGCGATCGGGATGACGTACGAGCAGGCCGGCCACGGCGCCGCCGGCCAGGCGGTGGAGCGGGAAGATGGAGATACGCTGACGCTGAAGGAGCGCGCGCTGCACCACTGGACCAGCGGCGAGGCCACGCTGCGCGCCGCGATGGCGGGGAAGACGCAGCTGCTGGCCGACTACGCCAGCGCCGCGCGGACGGCGGGCGTGAACGAGCAGGACTTCCTGCTGGTGCCGGGGACGGACCCCTCGCGCATCCAGGCCCTGGTCGACCACCTGCGGCGCCAGGGGATCGAGGTGGAGCGCGCCACCGCCGGCTTCGGCGCGCGGGCCACGCCGCTGGCGGGCTTCACCGCGCGCGGCCAGTTCCCCGCGGGCACCTACCGCGTCCGCGCGCGGCAGCGGATGGGCCGTCTCGCCGTCACCCTGCTGCAGCAGGAAACGCCGCTGCGCGCCAACTTCTCGTACGACATCAGCGCCTGGTCGCTCCCCTACGCCTACGGCGTGTCGGCGTACCGGGCCGCCGCGGCGCCGGGCGGGAGCTGGGCCTCCGTCCCCGCGCCGTCGGAGGGGACCGCGGCCACGCAGGCGCCCGCGCCGGCCTACGGCTACCTGGTGGCCCCGGGCGAGGCGGGGAGCGCCGCGGTGATGCGCTTCCTGGACGTGGGCGGCCGCGCGCGCGTGCTCACCAAGCCCGCGACCTTCGGCGGGCGGCGCTGGCCGGCGGGCACGTGGTTCATTCCCGCGCGGGGGAACGACTCGCTGCAGGCGCGGGCCACGCGCGCCGGGCTGGGCGGGCTGGTCGCCGTCGCCTCCACCGGCCACAGCGAGGAGGGGATCGACCTGGGGAGCGAGAACGTGCTGAACGTGAAGCGCCCGCGCGTGGCCGTGCTTTCCGGCGACGGCGTGGACCCCGGCTCGTTCGGCGCGTTCTGGTTCATGCTCGACCAGCAGCTGGGGATGCGCTTCGACGCCATCGACGGCGCCGACCTGGGGCGCGCGGACCTGACGCGGTACGACGTGATCGTCATCCCCGACGCCGCGCCGCGCGCCATCCGCGGGGCGGACGACGCGCTGAAGCAGTTCATGCAGCGCGGCGGCCGCCTGATCGCCGTGGCCGGCGGCGCGGAAGCCGCGGCGGGGCTGGCGGAGATCAAGGTGCGCGAGCCGGCCAAGGACAGCTCCAGCGCGCGGTCGCGCTTCCTGGCCGGGCGCGAGGAGCGCGAGCGGCAGGAGTGGAGGCAGGAGGTCCCCGGCGCCATCTTCTCCGTCACCCTGGACCCCGCGCACCCGCTGGCCTTCGGCGCGGGGCTGGACGACCGCCCCGGGCAGACCTTCGTGCTGCACATGGGGACGACCGTGTTCGAGCCGGGCGAGGGGATCGAGACGGTGGCCTACTTCGGACAGGCGCCGCAGCGCCTCTCGGGCGTCATCTCGCCCGAGAACGTGCGGCGGCTGGGGCAGGGAGGATGGCTGGTGACCAGGCAGATGGGGCGCGGGAGCATCATCCTCTTCGCCGACGACCCGCTCTTCCGCCTCTTCTGGCGCTCCGCCCAGCCGCTCCTGCTGAACGCGATCCTGCTCGGGCCCTGATCGACCGCGGCACCGAAACGAGCGCCCCGCCGGCCCAGTTCCGGCGGGGCGCTCGTCTTCTACCCAATCGGGGAATTCAGTTCGCGCATCCCTGGCCGCATCGACCCGGCCGTCGTCCCGAGTCGTCCCCGCGCTAACGCGCGTTCAGGGAGGATGAAAGGATGCGCCCTGGCCGCCGACGAGCCGAACAGCCTCGCGCAGTTTGCGAGGCTTTCCGTGGTTGTTGATGCGACGCTGCGACTGATTCAGTCGCCGGTGAGGAGGGCCGGTTCGCGCACCCGATCGTCTCCCTTGACGCGGCGGACGTCCGCAACGCTCTCTTGTATCCGCGCTTCACGCCGGTCGGGCGGTCCCCATCATCGGATCACCATTGCCGCGGGAGAGGTCGATGCTGAAGCGGGCTTTCGATGCGGCGCTCGCCATTTCCCCCGCCGCCAAACGGGCGATGATCGGCCTGCTGTACCGCATCCTGTCGCGCGTGGACCGTGACGCCGACATGGTGTTCATGAACTACGGCTTCGCGGTGCCGGGGACGAACGGCGGCGGGCTGGCGCTGCGCGACGAGGACGAGGCCGACCGCTACTGCATCCAGCTCTACCATCACCTGGCGGGGGAGATCGAGCTGGTGGGGAAGGACGTGCTGGAGGTGGGCTCGGGGCGGGGCGGCGGCGCGTCGTACATCGCCCGCTACCTGGGGCCGCGCTCGTACGTGGGGGTGGACCGCTGTGCCGCCGCGGTGGAGTTCTGCGCGCGCCACCACGCCGTCCCCCGCCTCGCCTTCCGCGCGGGCGATGCCGAGGCGCTCCCGTTCCCCGACGCCAGCTTCGACGTGGTGCTGAACGTGGAGTCGTCGCACGGCTACGGCTCGATGGAGCGCTTCCTGGGCGAAGTGCGGCGGGTGCTGCGCCCCCGCGGGCACTTCCTCTACACCGACCACCGCGGCCCGCACCAGCTGGACGAGTGGCGCGCGCAGATCCGCGGCTCGGGGCTGGACGTGCTGCGGGAGACGGAGATCACCCCCAACGTGCTGGAGGCGCTGGACCGCGACGACGACCGCAAGCGCCGCCTGATCGAGCAGAAGTGCCCCCGCTGGTTCCGCGACTCGTTCCACGAGTTCGCGGCGATGAAGGGCTCGGCGGCCTACGCGCGCTTCCGCACCGGCCGCACGCGCTACCTCAGCTTCGTTCTCCGCAAGCCGGACGGCGGAGCGGGAGATGGAACCGCATCCGGCTGAGCCCCGGATTCCGCGAAGAAATAGAGAGGCTGATGCCATGAGCACCGGTTGGGGACTTGCCCCGCTCACCCGGGCCGACGTCGAGCAGCTGTACGAGCCGGAGATGGAGGAGGCGCAGGACGCGCTGAACGAGTGCCTTCTCCTGCTTCACGAGCTGTTCGCGCGGTACACCGGGGTGCGCTTCAACACCCAGTTCCAGGATGAGGAGGAGGCCCTGCGCTCGCTGCACGACTCCCTGGCTCCCCTGCGTGACGTGCATCCGTTCTGGCCGCGGATGGCGCAGGACATCGACGCATACTGGCGGCTGCGCGCCGGGTGGAGAAGGAGGGTTCCACACCGTTCCTGCGACACGGCGCGCAGCAGGCCGCCGACGAGCTGCTCGAGCAGTGGACGCTGCTGACCAGCTATCCGGGGATGGTGCGCGCGACCGGGGCCCTGGTGCAGCCGGAATACAGGCCCGCCGCAACCGCGCGCCAGTAGAGCGCGCTGCCGGGCCATCCTTCCGAGAGCCCCCGCCGCGAACCGGGCGGCGGGGGCTTCGTTCATGGTGGCGATCAGAAGCAGCGGCACGCGCCGGTGCGCGGATCCCAGCTGGAGTGGGCCTTGCCGGTCGAGGTGCAGTAGGCGGTGCACTCCTCGGCGGTGTCGGTGATGATGGCCCTGGCCGAGCGCGGATGCGCGGTCGCCGTCGCGGCGCCGAACCCGAGCGCCGTGCAGACGCCCACGCCGAACAGCACGTTCCGGATGCGAGCGGACCTGGTCATGGTGCCTCCCTCCTCGGGGTGAAGCGCGCCGCCCGCCTCTCGGGCGGCGCCCGGCGACGTCAGCGCCTCACAGCTTCTGGCAGGTGCAGCAGTGCGACGCGGTGTCGCAGACGGGGATCAGGCCGTTGGACAGCCGGTTGCAGATCTTGCGGCAGTCCGACGTCGAGTTGCACGAGCCCTGCGCGGTGGGGTCGGCGCACGCCTGCATGGGTGCGGTGTCCGCCAGCGCCGCGCGGGCGCCGAACGCGAGCGAGGCCGCCGTCAGCGCGGCCATGGCGAGATTACGGAACACGCCGGATGTCGTTCGCATCGCACTCCTCCATTCGGTCGGTGGATACTGGGCGAGCGGCGGAACGCGATGCATCCGCGTCGAGCCTGCGCGTCTTTTGCGTCCTGGCGGGTATCACTCTACATCGGGAGATCCCCGCGAGCAAGCCGATCGCCGGTTCTGATCAGGCAATCGACTTCCGATCAGGCAATCGGCTGTGCACTCCTCGACCGGGCGAACGGCGGGGCATCACACGGAGGGAACGGAGGAAACGGAGGGTGGCAGTTCTCCGGTGAGACTCCTTCCATTCTCCTTTCGTCCACGAACCATCGCTCCGCGCCGGGTGCCCGCGCATTCGGCGGGGAAACTGACGATTTGGCAAGCTTTTCCGGGCACGAAAGTTTCCCTTCCCCCGGGCAGCGACGCCCGGCCGCGCTCGCCCATGCGGCGGCGCGGAACGCGGAACCCCGCGGTTCCGCCCGGTATCCGGGCGCAAGGTAGATCCCGAGAATTCAATCACTTACGGAGACCCGATGATCAATCCCGATCGTCTGACTGTCAAATCGGCCGAATCGCTGCAGGACGCGATGAGCCGCGCCCAGCGCGCCGGCAACCCGCAGATCGAGGATCTGCATCTTCTCCAGTCGCTGCTGGAGCAGGAGGAGGGGATCATCGTTCCCATCCTGCAGAAGGTGGGCGTGAACGTCACCCGGCTGCGCAGCGAGGCCGACGCGGCCGCCGCGCGGCTGCCGAAGCAGAGCGGGGCCACGCCGCACATCTCGCGCGAGCTGAACGCGGTGCTGGACCAGGCCGAGAAGGACGCGCGCGAGCTGAAGGACGAGTATGTGTCCACCGAGCACTTCCTGCTGGGGCTGGCCGAGAAGGGGTTCAGCGCGGCCGGGCTGCTGAAGGCGCAGGGCGCCAGCCGCAAGACGCTGCTCGAGGCGCTGGAGCAGGTGCGCGGCCCGCACACCGTGACCGACCAGAACCCCGAGGAGAAGTTCCAGGCGCTGCAGCGCTTCTCCACCGACCTCACCGAGCGCGCGCGCCGCGGCAAGCTGGACCCGGTCATCGGCCGCGACGAGGAGATCCGCCGCGTCATCCAGGTGCTGTCGCGCCGCACCAAGAACAACCCGGTGCTGATCGGCGAGCCGGGGGTGGGGAAGACGGCCATCGTGGAGGGGCTGGCCCAGCGCATCGTGAACGGCGACGTCCCCGAGGGGCTGCGCGACAAGACGCTCATCTCCCTCGACATCACCGCCATGCTGGCGGGCGCCAAGTACCGCGGCGAGTTCGAGGAGCGCCTGAAGGCGGTGCTGAAGGAGCTCACCAGCAGCAACGGGCAGTTCATCGTGTTCATCGACGAGCTGCACACCATCGTGGGCGCCGGGAAGACCGAGGGCTCGCCCGACGCGGGGAACATGCTGAAGCCGGCGCTGGCCCGCGGCGAGCTGCGGGTGGTGGGGGCGACGACGCTGGACGAGTACCGCGAGAACATCGAGAAGGACGCCGCGCTGGAGCGCCGCTTCCAGCCCGTGTTCGTGGGCGAGCCCAGCGTGGAAGACACCATCGCCATCCTGCGCGGGCTGAAGGAGCGCTACGAGGTGCACCACGGCGTGCGCATCACCGACAACGCCATCGTGGCCGCCGCCACCCTCTCCAACCGCTACATCGGCGACCGCTTCCTTCCCGACAAGGCCATCGACCTGATCGACGAGTCGGCCAGCAAGCTGCGCATCGAGATCGACAGCATGCCGCAGGAGATCGACGAGGTGGAGCGCCGCATCATGCAGCTCGAGATCGAGCGGCAGGCGCTGGGACGCGAGCAGGACGCCGAGTCCAGGGAGCGGCTGCAGCGGCTGGAGGAGGAGCTGGCCAACCTGCGCGAGAAGAGCAGCGGGATGAAGGCGCAGTGGCAGAGCGAGAAGCAGGCGATCCAGGAGATCCGCGGGAAGAAGGAGCGCCTGGACGAGCTGAAGGTGGAGCTGGACCGCGCCCAGCGCACGGGTGACCTGGAGCGCGCCGCGCAGATCCAGTACGGCGAGATCCCCGCGCTGCAGAAGGAGATCGCCGGCAGCGACCAGCACCTGGCCGAGCTGCAGGCGCGCAGCAAGTTCCTGAAGGAGGAGGTCGACGCCGACGACATCGCCGAGGTGGTGGCGCGGTGGACGGGGATCCCCGTCTCGCGGATGCTGCAGAGCGACCGCGAGCGGCTGGCGCACCTGGACCGGCACCTGAACGAGCGGGTGATCGGGCAGCCGGAGGCGACGGAGGCCGTGGCCAACGCCGTGCGCCGCTCGCGCGCGGGGATGCAGGACCCCAACCGCCCCATCGGCTCGTTCATCTTCCTGGGCCCCACGGGCGTGGGAAAGACCGAGACGGCGCGGGCGCTGGCCGAGTTCCTCTTCGACAGCGACGAGGCCATGGTGCGCATCGACATGTCGGAGTACATGGAGAAGCACGCCGTGAGCCGGCTGATCGGCGCGCCGCCGGGGTACGTGGGCTACGAGGAGGGCGGCCAGCTGACCGAGGCGGTGCGCCGGCGCCCCTACAGCGTGATCCTGTTCGACGAGATCGAGAAGGCGCACCCCGACGTGTTCAACGTGCTGCTGCAGATCCTGGACGATGGGCGGGTGACCGACAGCCAGGGGCGCGCGGTGAACTTCCGCAACACGGTCATCATCATGACCAGCAACATCGGCGGCTCCATGATCCTGGAGTACGCCGAGCGGATGGGCGAGCCCGGCGTGCGAGAGGAGGTGGAGGCCCTGGTGCTGGGGGAGATGCGGCGCCACTTCCGCCCCGAGTTCCTGAACCGGGTGGACGAGGTCATCGTGTTCAAGCCGCTGGACCGCGAGGAGCTGAAGCGGATCGTGGAGCTGCAGCTGAAGCGGCTGGAGACGCTGCTCTCCGAGCGGAAGATGTCGCTGCGCCTGACCGACGCGGCCAAGGCGCTGATCGCGGAGGAGGGGTACGACCCGGCCTACGGCGCCCGCCCGCTGAAGCGCTCCATCCAGCGGCTGGTGCAGAACCCGCTGGCGGTCCGCGTGCTGGAGGGCGAGTTCGAGGACGGCGACACCATCGTGGTGGACCGCGAGCCCGGCTCCATGCAGCTCTCCTTCCGCGCCGACAACCCCGCCGCCGCCCCCGCCGAGGAGGCGGAGGTGCCGGCGGGCGTGTGAGGGTGGGAGACGAGAAGTTCAGGGGCAACCGTATCGACGAGAGCCGCCCCCGTGCCGCGAGGCACGGGAGCGGCTCTTCGGTTGCGGCACGGGAGAAAGGTTGTACGGCAGCCGATTGTGGGACCGGCGGTCAGTAGTGATAGCGGGCCTGGAGGAAATCGATGCGGTCGCGACTCACGAGATAAACCAGCCGGTGCTCCTGGGAGAGCCGGCGCGACCATGTGCAGGGCGCCAGGTACTTCAGCGGCTCGGGCTTCCCGATCCCGGAGAACGGATCCCGCAGCACTGCCTCCACAAGATCGAGGCAGCGTAGCGCGAGCTTGCGATCCGTTTCCACCCAGAACCGCAGGTCCTCGCGGAACTCTGGCTGGAAAACGGCTTCTCGTTTCGTTCTCTGGTCAGCCCCGCTGCTCAAGACCAAGTTCCGCGCGGAGGTCGTCGAGGTGCTGTGGGGTCTCGGTCCGTGCGCGAGCGCGCTGGAGTGCCGTGAGGAGCCGCTCCGCATTCCGCGGAGAGCGCAGCAGGTGAGCCGTCTCGAGGAGACTCTCCAGCTCATCCGCGGCGATCAGCGCAACGTCTTCCGCACCGCGGCGCCGAATCAGCACGATTTCGCGGTCCTCGACGGTGGAATCGAGGAGCTTCGCGAGGTTCGCGCGTGCAGCTGTGTAGGTGATTTCGATCGCCATCGCGGCTCCTGAGTAGTTGTACAGAAGTACAGTACAGGAAGCTGCGTGAGGAGTCAAGGCGATGAAACCCGACGCGGGGTTCACCTGCATTGGGCGCGCGGCTGGAGCGATGCGTGGCGGGATGCTGCGCGCTGGAAGGCCACGAAGACACGGGAGGACGAACGACGCGGGCCGGGAGGTGATCCGTGCCCTCCAGCGGCGCCCACGATCAACCCCGTGGCTTGCGTCCACGGACGGAGATCATCGGCGGCTGGGAGAGATCCAGCGTACCCGCTTGCACGTTGTCGAGGTGCCGCTCGATTTCGTCGTCGGTTGCAATGCCGTGGGTCACCAGATCGTTCCGGATCATCCCGATCGTGGCGATCTCCAGTGGGATGCATTCCGGGAAGGCGATGGGGAAATAAGCCTCGGCGGCCATGTCCAGCATGCCGGCCTCACGAAACATCCGGGGCAGCTTCCGGCCGAAGGACAGGTCCGCTCCCCGGCCGGACAACAGGGTCCTGAATCCCACCCTGATCCGGTTGGCCAGCTCCTGTTCGGGGCCGTAGACATCGATGCAGCTCAAGGGCTGCAGTGCCGGATCGGCGTCCTCGACCACCAGCCAGCCGCCCGGCTTCAGCGCGGAGATCATGTTCCGGAACGCGCGCTCCCGCTCGGGGACGTGGACCAGGACAAGGCGAGCGTGAACCAGATCGAACGATTCACCGGGCGGGGGATCGAGGGCCACGTCGTGATTGCGTATTTCCACGTTGCCGGCCGCCGCCTCCTTGGTCCAGGTGGGGTCGATATCGGTCGCCAAAACGTATCCGGTATCTCCGACCCGCTCCGCGATGGCTTGGACCAGGGTGGGTCCTCCCGCACCCACTTCCCAGCAGCGCCACCCGCGAGCCATGCCGCAAGCATCGAACTGCCGGAGCGTGCCCGGATCGAAGAGCGCCGACAGTGCGGCGAAGCGCTGCGCTGCTTCCGTCTTGCGGTTTACCAGCAGGTAGTCCGTATCGGACATCCATTCCTCGATCGATGCGCATTTGCCTTCCTGACCGCGGAGCCCGGCTCGGAACAGAGTCTCGGATGGCTCGGCGTCGCGTTCACGCACCTGGTATGGCGCCAGGGCGGCTGCCGCACCAAGGCCAGAGCCGGTGCACCGGCTCCGGCCTGGTGCGGTGGAGATCGCACACGGCGCGTCGCTGCTGCTCGGTAAGGACCGCTTCCACGGCTTTCGCCGCGCGGAAGTGGTTCGCCCGCGCTTCGGGTCCCGAGGGTGCAACCGTGCCGCGCTTGAACGTCGTGCCCAGCACGCTCGTCGACATCACCATTCCGGTTTGCGTCAGCCTTGCGTTCTCGGCACTCCACCGCTGCTGGATGGAGTCCAGCGCGACCACCTGCTCGGAGGTGAGCGAGAGTCGCGCACGCTCTCCGATCAATGCGAGAATCGGCGGGGGCAGGGCTTCTCGCTGCTCGCGGCTCTCGCCCGTGGCCGGCGAAGGCGAAACTTCGGCAGGCGGAGCTGCCTGATGCTTGCATCCCCCGGCGAATGCGAGTAGAGCAAGGAGAATGGTGCCTGTGCGCATGACACTATCCTTGTACGGGACGCCTGACGGCACAAGGGTCAGGGGTGCAGGGCCGGTGCGCAAGCATTTCGTCGGCGAAAGCATGGACGGCCCCGCAGGCGAGCCGTTCAGCTTGACACCGCGAGTGCGCGGCGCCAACATTCGCGGACCGCCAACACACGCCGAATTCCCTTGCCACACCCGGAGGTCCGCTTGCGCTCCTGGCGAATCCGTTTGCTCGCTTTCGCGCTGCTCGCCGGCGCCGCCGCCTGCGGGGGCACCGGCCGCATGGCCGCGCCCTCGGGCATGGCGCCCGCCGCCGCGCCGGCGCAGGTCGTCGAGCAGTTCATGCGGCTGGCCGGCGCCAACGACTACACGCGCATGGGCTACCTCTTCGGCACGCGCGAGGGGGCCATCACCACCCGCGACCCGGAGCAGCAGGTGGAGCGCCGGATGTACGCCATCGCCAACATCCTCAAGAACGAGCGCTTCGTGATCCGCGGCGAGCAGCCGATCCCCGGCCGCGGCCCCGACGCCGAGCAGCTCACCGTGCAGCTGACGCAGAACGGACGCACCGTCGACGTGCCGTTCGTCGTAGTCCGCACCGCCGCGGGCGGATGGCTGGTGGAGCAGGTCGACCTCGAGGCGGTCACGAAGTCGCAGTAGGGATTTCGTAAGATGGAGAACGATGGGCGCCGCACGGCGAGTGGTCGTGCGGCGCCCATCTGCGTTCGCGGAATGCCTTCAGTGCCCCGCCGCCAGCTCCAGCAATTCCACCAGCACGCCGCCCGTCGACTTCGGGTGTATGAACGCCACCATGTGGCCCGCCGCGCCCGGACGCGGCTGCTCGTCGATGAGCTGCGCGCCCTGCGCACGGTAGCGGTCCAGCTCTTCTTGCACGCTGGGGACGCGGTAGCACAGATGGTGCATCCCCGGCCCGCGCTTCGCGAGGAACTTGGCCACGCCCGAATCCTCGCGGGTGGGGGCGAGCAGCTCCAGACGGCCGTCGCCGGTGCCCAGGAACACCACCTCGACGCCCTGCTGCTCCACGACCTCGCGGCCGTACCCCTTGCCCCCCGTGATAGATTCGAACAGGGGAAGCGATTCGTCCAGCGAGCGCACCGCGATTCCAACGTGGTCCAGCGGCCGGGCGTCCATCCGGTCTTCTCCGTGCAGGTGGTGGCGGGGTAGAGAGATACACGTGGCCGGACAAGCTAGCCCGCGACGGGCGGCGCGGCCACCACAGAAGAGGAAAGAGCCAATGGCCGACAGCGCGAACGTGGTCGAAGTGACCGACCAGAACTTCCAGGACATCACCGGCAGCTCGAACCTGAGCATGGTCGACTTCTGGGCCGTGTGGTGCGGGCCCTGCCGCGCCGTTGCGCCCATCGTGGAGCAGCTGGCCGACGAGTACAGCGGGCAGGTGACCGTGGGAAAGATGGACGTGGACAACAACCCGCGGGTGCCGGCGCAGTTCAACGTCCGCTCCATTCCCACCATCCTGTTCTTCAAGGACGGGAACGTGGTGGACCAGGTCATCGGCGCGGTGCCCCGCCCGGTGCTGGAGAACAAGATCAGGCAGCACCTGAACGGCGCCGCGGCGTAGCCGTTCCGGATGCACGGGCGGGCCGGGAGCATGCCTCCCGGCCCGCCGCATTTTGCGGGAACGTCCGTTGTCCTGCACGCCCGCGGATTCGCCGCCCGCGGGATGCGTGTTGCGGCGCAAGCACTTGCGCGCGGGCACGTTAGTTGTACCCGCGGTCTGCGTTTCCGTCTCCACTCCCCCGAACCGCGCGCGCCGGCCCACCCACGGGATGAGCTACCAGTTTCCGTTCGACACCGCGTTCCTTCCGCGCACCAAGCTCTCGTACGTCAACCTCCCCGGCATCCTGAGCGACGGGAAGCGCGACCGGTCCGGCCGCGTTTCCGGCTATGTCTCCATCCAGCTGGGCGAGCGCTGCTTCCTGGTGTTCATGCGCAACGGCGAGCCGTTCCACTCGGCGCGCCTGCAGCCCGGCTCGCGCGGCCCGGCGGCGCTGAGCGAGGTGCTGCGGCTGGTGGGAACCGAGATCGAGCGCGGCGAGGGCGGGCAGATCGGCTACTTCGGCACTGGCGAGGCGCAGCTGCAGGCCATGCTCGCCACGCTGCTGCAGGAGCCGGTCGTGTTCGCCGATCCGCTGGACCCGTCGCGCCCGGAGATGCTCTTCCCGTTCCTGCGCGAGCGCCGGTTCAGCGGGGTCATCGAGCTGGTGGACGGGTGCCGCTTCCACTACGTGCACTTCGAGGACGGCGCCTACCGCGCGGGGTGGTTCAGCGACCGCGACCCGTCGGTCCCCGCCGCCGAGTTCCTGCGCACGGTGTTCACCACGGCCGGGCCGGGGCTGCGCTGCACGCTCTACCCCGCGTTCGCGGAGATGCCGGTGCAGGCGGGGCCGGGGTTCGTGGACCTCTACCGCCGCATCATCGGCGGGGTGATGCGCGAGCTGTCGCAGGCCACCGGGCGCGACACGGCCATGGGAATCGTGCGCCGGGCGCAGCAGGTGGCCGCCGCGGCGCACCCGTGCGTGGGCGCCTTCAACGTGACCGACGAAGGGCGCATCTCCGGCGACCCGGTGGACTCGCCGGCGGGGCTCACCGACGGCGTGGCGGCGTGGGTCACCGAGGTGCTGATCACCGCGTCGGACCACCACGGCGTGGACCCCGCGGCGATCGTGGAGCGCACCGCCCGCGACAGCCGCTTCGTGCTGGCCGAGCACGGCTTCTTCACCCGCCTCCCCTGGGCGCTGGCGCTCTGACCCGCCGCGCCCCAATCTCTCCCTCCTGACGGACCGGCGGCTCGATTCCCCGACGCTGGCGCGCGCCCTGCACGCCGGCCGGATGGCGTTGCCGGGAGCCGAAGGGCCGCCGGAGGGCCGCCGGAGGGCGAATGAATTCGCGGCAACAACGGCCCGAAGTCCGCCTTCGCGGACTCGCGGGCGGGCATGGGTGCGTCAAAAGGGAATCTGGAACTCGGACAATCTCGACCGACGCCCGCGGACGTCGTTCCGAGCCGAACAGCCTCACGCAGTTTGCGGGGCTTCCCGTAGTTGTTGCTGCGGCTTCAGCCGCCGGTGATGAAGCCGGATCGGCTCACAAATGGGGATGAAGATGGGGGAGAGGGCGTGAGCGATCGGGAGATGCCCGTAGGGCTGTACGTGGTGAGCACGCCGATCGGCAACCTGGGCGACATCACCCTGCGCGCCGCCGAGGTGCTGCGCGCGGCGGACGTGGTGCTGGCCGAGGATACGCGCCGCACTTCCATCCTCCTGCGCCACCTGGACATCCACACGCGCCTGGTTTCCGCGCACGAGCACAACGAGGCGGCGCGCGCGGGCACCGTTGTCGCCATGCTGCGCGAGGGGAAGCGCGTGGCGCTGGTCAGCGACGCGGGGACGCCGCTCCTCTCCGACCCCGGCGCGCGCATCGTCCGCGAGGTGGTGGACGCGGGCTTCCCCGTCGTTCCCATCCCCGGCGCGTCGGCGCTGCTGGCGGCGCTGGTGGCGTCGGGGATCGAGGCCGACACCTTCGCCTTCCTCGGCTTTCCGCCGCGCAAGGGGCCCGAGCGCGCGGAGCTGCTGGAGGAGGTCGCGTCCAGTCCGCGCGCGTCGGTGCTCTACGAATCTCCCAACCGCGTGGCGAAGCTGCTGGAGGACCTGGCCGGGTCGTGCGGCCCGGCGCGGCGAGTGGCCGTCGCCCGCGAGCTGACCAAGCTGCACGAGGAGATGGTGCGCGGCACGCTGGCCGAGGCCGCCGCGCACTTCGCCGCGGGCGAGGTGCTGGGCGAGATCGTGGTGGTGGTCGCCGGCCGCCCCCGCGACGAGCAGGCCGAGGACGAGGTCGATGCGCTGGCCGCGCGCTCCATCGCCGAGGCGCTGCTGGCGCAGGGGCAGCCGCCCAGCGCGGTGGCGAAGGAGCTGCGCCGCCGCCTGGGGATCGCGCGCAACGACGCCTACCGCATCGCCCAGGAAGCCGCGGGGTAAGATTGACAAATTTTTCAACAAGTGGTATCTCACGTTCATAGTAAGTGCGCTTCCCTGGAAACACATAGGTGATCATGGAGATTCGCGTTTCAGGAGAAAGTTGGAACATAGACATCGCAAATGTTCTCGCAGCGCGACCTCCACGCATCCGTCTAGTACTTAGTGGTCCCATAAAAGCAGATGTTCTCGACGTCATGGTGTTGTATACGGCGCTGTCGGGGTTTGCGGATATTGTTGAGGTAGAGCGATTGCCGGATTCGCGGTTCTACGTCGCAGAGCGATCCTACACTGAGTCAGCATTCAACCCGTTATTTATTCGTGGTGAGGATCGTGTTGCCGAGGTTTCCTTCGCCGCTCCCCACTACGTGACACGGGGCGTGATCTGTACGGCTGCCGAGGCAGTCCTTTCGGCGAGCTTTGATACCTTTAGAGCTAATGTCGCCAAGCTCCTCCGCCATGCTGAGATTCCCATTCCTGAGAACTTGCTCGGCTTGGTAACTCGTCTCGCGTTTGAGACAGTTCTCAATGCGGAGGAGCATGGGTCAGCCCGCGTCGGACCGGCAGCTATCCGACCATTGGTTCCGCGTTTACTTGGAATAGTCCATCATAAGAGCACCCTATCTTACTTAAGTGGTAACGTCGCAAGATACGTAGAGAAATATCTTAACCACTTCTCGCGACCAGAAGGCGGATGGTTGGAAGTGGTCGTGGCGGACGGTGGAATGGGCGTCGCATACCCTGGCTACTTTGTGGTCTCGGCTCGGAATGGCGTAGGCGAAAATTTGTATGTTCAGCCCTATTCATTCGAAAGAATGCGTCTTGAGAAGGCATTGCAGCGAGGCGCCTCCACAAAAGGAAAATGGGGGCGTCAGATCAGCACACAAACGCGGCCGGGCATGGGAATGGAGATCATCCGACAGCAGTTTGGGGAGGCCCGTGCCTTTGCGAATCTCCGCTCTGGTCGAGCACGCGTGCAATCGATGTACTCCGACACGCTCGGTAGTGAACATTGGGATTCTTCGCCTAAATATTTAGTTAGTAACGAACCGGACGTGTGCTACTACGGCACTGCTTGGCAGCTGTTAATTCCTATCACGACACGCTACGAGCTCTCCCTATGACCGATACACTGCAACTCCCCGCGTGGTACTACTGCAGAGCCCGACCGGGTTTTGGCGTTCGGACGTTTCGAAGAGATCTGCCGTTTTCACCCGATGATTTTACGTGCTCTTTGATTGATCTTTGGTACACCGCAGAGGTGGTCAGCGACTCCCCGGCAAAGCTGCTTCTTGATCTTCCGTACGAAGTATTAGATGTGGATTTGCTAGTGCTTCGTGGACCGGTTCCAACGCACGTAGAGTTAGAAGGCGGCATTCTAAGCGAATACCTGAATCAGAGGACGAGTCGTAAAATCGGGCTTGCGGTACTTGAATTTGCGCGAAGTGAAGGCAGGCCGCTTCCGCCCCGATTAGACATCTTAGTCGAACCCGAGAAGGACGTCCCGGCCGACGTGCTGCGCACGTTGCGGGAAGTAGAACTTCGCGCGCAACTAGACTGGACCGGAGCTATTGTTTCTCCCCCGAATGCGCATTTTGAGCTACCCGCAGGTACTCATGCTAATACCTTCATCCGTGTTGCCGACTGTTTAAATGAAACCGCTGCAATAGCGCGGATCGCCGATTGGCTCACTCATGAGCTAACCGAGAACACCGTTATCATTGGCGATACTTGGACGATTATGCCGCTCCTCCAAGAACTCGCCTTCAGAGGGGAAGCGCTGAATGGCAAGAGGCCTCACATCCTAGCTTTTCAGTCCTACCCGTTTGTGTCGCATGTCGAACAACTGCTCGCGCGTGTGCCCCCAACAATCTCGAGTGAGACTGATGCAACTGTGCTGTTCATTATGAGCGTCGTTTCGACTGGATCACTGGCGAAAGGATTTCAAGAATTCGCTCCGCGAATTCTCGGTCGGCGTGCCAGAGTTCTCCCGGTCGCGCTGGTGGATACCCGTGAAGAATCGGAGCCGACATCCCTCGTTCATTTCCCCAACGTCGTTCGTTTTAATGTGCCGCGCGGTGAATTATGCGAGTTTTGCAGAGATACTGCGAAGCGTCCCATTGTGAGAATACATCCACGAACATACTCTCCCGTGATCGAAGGGACGATCCAGCCACAGATGCTTCGGCCTGAATATGCGTTGGCTCACCGCCGTTTTTGGGAGGTCGCGAGTGAACAGGAGGCTATTCAGGTTCATAAAGACGATGACTCCACAGGGGAACGTCGCCACCTGCCCGTGGCAATTGATGTCGCACGCCTTCTAAAAGACCGTGATTTCCGGCGCTCAATGATTTCGAAGTTGCGGACGCACAGTCCTCTATGCGATCTAATCGTTGTTCCGGAGCACCCGTCAACCCCGGCATTGTTGGATTTGGCCGAAATCGCCTACCACAAGCCGAGCGTTGTTAAACTACCTCGCCCGAGAATCTCGGCGGAATCGAACGACGACTATCTCGTGTACGCGAACCGTGCGCATACCGAATTAGAGGAGAAACTGGCCGGTGTCGAACACATACTGATATTAGACGATGTTGTTATTCATGGTCGGAGTATACGTGCGATCCATCGACTACTTCAGGATACCATCACAAAAATGAAAGCCGCGCGTCCGCTCGACGAGTATCAAATTCATGCATTCGTCATCGTTGGCAGACCCCCCACCGCAACGCGCTGGGACCGGTTGCTAGCATCTCTTAGACAAACAGATGAAGGTGTACATCTTGGTGCCGGGGAAGTGGTCTACCTATCAGATGATCCTCACCGATGCCCATGGTGTGAAGAGCTTTCAATCCTTCGTCGTGTCGTCAGTGAGCTTTCGGACGATTCAGCAAGGAAAAGGTTAATGCGCTTGGTTCCGCTAGATGCATTTCAACTCGAATCCGTACTCAGCCTCGTCCAAACTAGAATCGGTATACTTCAGCCGTTGCAGCATGAGGCAGAGAGTGGCCTTTCGTCCTCACTCTTCCTGTGTGGCTCAGATGGCTCTATTACGTCCAGGGAGGCTGAATGTCTGTCGCCGCACAGCCTATTTGGAGAGCGGCTGAAGGAACCTGCTGCATATGCTGCTGTTGCGACAGCCCTACAAGAAATTAGAGTGACACGGGCAAAGGAATTCGGTGCGAACTACGCTTGGCAAGTACCTAAAATTCTCACAGCCTATCACGACCCGCTGCTTAGTGCTTCTTTTCTCCGAGCTACATTTTCGGAGGAGATCGCTCTAAGCGAGAGCGGTCGCGAATTTGATGACGCACTCGCTGAAATCAGTTTCTCTTCAACGCATTCTGATTTTCGTCAGAGCCCTGTCCTTGTCGCGGAACTGCAGTGGGCGCTTGTCACGGAAAAGCTCCCGCCGGCGTTCTCGGAACGAGTACAAGAGCGGATACAGCCCGTGATTGATCAAATCGGTGACCCCCTGCGTTCGATGCTCGCCGTCGTGCGCGAGATCTATGCGCCTGGGTTTCACACGAAGGAAGCCTGACCTATCGGCTGGCGCAGGGGCAGCCGCCCAGCGCGGTGGCGAAGGAGCTGCGCCGCCGCCTGGGGATCGCGCGCAACGACGCCTACCGCATCGCCCAGGAAGCCGCGGGGGAGGGAGGATGAGCATGCTGGACCAGCTCCGCCGCCCCTCGAACGGCGATTCGCCCGGATGGCTGGAGATGCGGCTGGACAGGGCCGACAAGCTGATCGACCTCGCCTGGCCGGTGGCGGCGCTCTGGGGCACGGTGCGCGTGATCTCGTTCATCTGGATCGCCCGCTTCAGCGACGACGAGGAGCTCGCCTGGCTCCTCGATCCCCTCCTCATCCTCCTGCTGGCGTACGGGCTGTACCGCCGGAGCCGCGTCTGCGCGGTGCTGCTCCTCGTCTACGTGGTGGTGGAGCTCTGGGTGGCCTATCACACGCGCCCCGTCGCCTCCGGCGTGGGGCCGGCGCTGCTGCTGGGCGTCGCCTTCGTGGCGGGGATCCGCGGCACCTTCGCCTATCACCGCGAGCAGGCGGAGGCGCCGCGGCCGTAGCGGATCGGATTCGCGGCTCCGGATCGATCTCCATCTCCCCTCCCTTTCGTCTCCCGTTCGGCTTGACGCGGTTCCGCGCGGGTGCCACGATGCAGCCCGAGAGCTGTCTCCCATCACCCGCAGCCGAACGAGCCATGACCGACACCGCCGCCGCCCCGTCCGCGCGTCCCCTCGCGTTCAACGACCTGGAGCCCGAGCTGGCGAACACCCGCCGCGCGCTGGAGCAGGTTCCCGACGAGCACTGGGACTGGAAGCCGCACGAGAAGTCGATGACCCTGGGCCGCATCGCCTCGCACATCGCCGAGCTGCCGCACCTGGCCATCATCGCGCTGACGCGCGACGAGTTCGACGTGGCGGACCCCCGCGACGCGCCCAAGCCCACGAACCGCGAGGAGCTGCTGCGCGCCTTCGACCAGGCCGCCGCGTCGCTGGTGGCCACGGTGAACGCCGTGCCCGCCGAGGGGTGGAAGCAGACCTGGTCGCTGAAGGCGCAGGGCCGCACCTTCCTGACCATGACGCGCGCCGCGGCGCTCCGCGCCATGGGGATCAGCCACTCGATCCACCACCGCGGCCAGCTCACCGTCTACCTGCGCCTCCTCGACGTCCCCGTCCCCGGCCTCTACGGCCCCTCGGCCGACGAGAAGTTCGGCTGATCGTCCCCGCGCGGCGGGGCATCGGCCGCCAGCAAACGACAGGGGGACACGGAGATCCAAATCTCCGTGTCCCCCCCGCGCCGTTTTCGTGAAGCGCCGGGTCTCTCACCCGGTCACGGCCGCGCGGTGCCGCTCCCGCTCTTCGAGCTGTCGCTTCCGCCGGAGCGGCCGCCGCGGGCACCGCTGCCGGAGCGCGAGCCGGACGGCGTGCCGTGGGCGCCGGCCTTCGGCTCGCCCGAGGCGGCGGACGCGGCGCTGTCCGCCTTCGTCCCCTGCCCCTGAGCCGCGGCGCCGCGCGCTCCGCCGCCGTTCGTCATTCCCGCGTCGCCGTACGCCTGGCCCGACGAGCGGCCCTGGATGTCGCGGAAGTGCACCGGCGTTCCCTCGCGCACGTGGTGCGACAGGAACTGCGCGTCCCAGTTGGTCAGCCGCACGCAGCCGGACGAGGTCGCGTAGCCGATCGTCTCCGGCTTGTTGGTGCCGTGGATGCCGTAATGCGGCGCCGACAGGGCCATCCACACCGCGCCCACGCGGTTGTTGGGCCCGCCGGGAACCATCGCCTCGTGCGCCGTGTCGGAGGCCGTGGCGATCAGCTCCGGCTGGTAGTGCCATGCCGGGTTCTGGGTCACGCTGGTCACGCGGAAGCTGCCGCTGGGCGACGGGTCGTACGTTGCCCCCAGCGTGCTGGGGAAGTGGTAGAGGATCTTCCCGCTCGCGTCCTGCGCCTGCACGTAGCTGCCGCGGCCCGACACGATGATCTGCGCCACCTGCCCGCCGCCGCCCGCGCCCGCGTCGCGCACCAGCGGCGCGTTCACCGCCTGCCCCGCCTGCAGGTGGTCCAGGTCCACACCCGGGTTCAGCCGCTTCAGCAGGTCGGGCGCGGCGTGGAACATCTCCCCCAGCTTCTCGGTGAGGTTGTTGTAGCACGAGCACTCGAGCTTGGCTTGCGCCTGCACGTTCTCGGGGATGGTGATGAACGGCCCCTTCACGTCGTCCGCGGTCAGCCGGTGCTGGACCACGAGGTCCTTCGGCGAGCCGGCCGCGCGGGCGAGCGCCTGGAAGGTGGCGCTGTCCACCCGCGCCGTGGGGGGAAGGCCGTGCGACTGCTGGAAGAAGTACACGGCCTTGGCGGTGTTCTTCCCGTAGTGCCCGTCCATCTCGCCGGGAGAGAAGAGCGCGCGGTCCAGCAGCACCTGCACCCGCAGCACCGACGGCCCGGCCACCTCTCCGAAGAGCGGGAGGAACATCGGCCCGTTGTTCACCCGGTCGGCGGTGATCTGCTCCACTTTCTCGGGGTTGCGGATGGGCCTTCCCGCGCCGGTGGTGTCGAGCTGCACCACCTGCGTCCAGTCGGTGGCGTAGCGCCCCTGCTCGATCTGCTGCGGCGTAAGGTCGGGCTCGTCGGCCGGCTGCAGGTCCGCGGCACTCGGCTGGGCGGCCTGCGCGGTGCCGCGCTCGGCGGGCGGCGCCTGCTTCTCGCCGGTCTTGTCCTCCACCGTGCACCCCGCGGCCAGGGCCAGCCCCGCCAGCGCCGCGACCAGGATCTTCTTCATGAGATTCGCCTTCGTTTCGTTGGACCAACCGTGTACGTGCGGCGGCCACGAAGGCAGGTTTCGGGCCGGAGGGGTGGAAAGTACGAGAGTACGGGAGTACGAAGTATGGAAGCGGGATGAAGTTACGTCCGTCCGTACCGGCTCGGAGCCCGATTCCCGAGCCGGAGGTGGGGGAGTGCTCGAACTCCGCGCAGGCGGAGTGTGTGCCGTTGTAGCCGCGACTTCAGTCGCATTTTCGGTATCCTCGTCCCCAGATTCCCGGGTCAATGAAGAAGCGGCCCCCGATCACTCGGGAGCCGCTTCTTTCCTCGGTGCCGCGGATGGCGCTTACGGCTTTGCCGCGCTGTCGGCGCGCACGGGCGCGGGAGACGTCGGCGCCGGAGCCGGCGTCGACGTGGGCGCTGCCGCTGCAGGTTGCGTCGTTGCCGGAGCCGGTGCGGGCGCCTGCGTCTGCGGCGCGGCCGGCGGGGTGGCGGGCTGCGACGGCGCGCTGTCCGGCCTCGCGGGGGCGGTGCGCGACGAGTCGCGGCGCGTGCTGTCGCCGGCCGCGGGCTTCGCGGCCGCCGCACGGGCGCTGTCCGCGCGCACGCCGGCCAGCGGCGGGCGAGCCTGCGCGGGCGCGGAGGGCTGGCGCGCGGCCGCACTCGCCTGCGCCGGCTGCTGCGCGCGCGTGCGGGTGCCGCGGAACACCACCGGCGTTCCCGCGGTGATGCGGCGGGCCAGGTACAGCGCGTCCCAGTTGGTCAGCCGCACGCACCCGGCCGACACCGCGTACCCGATCGTCTCCGGGCTCTTGGTGCCGTGGATCCCGTAGTGCCCGGCCGAGAGCGTCATCCACACCTTCCCCACGGCGCTGTTCGGCCCCGGCGGGATCTGGGCGTCGGGCGCGTCCTCGTGGCCGTGGTGCAGGATGGCGGGCTGGTAGTGCCACCAGGGGTTCTCCGTCACCTGCAGCACGTGGAAGCTTCCCTCGGGCGACGGGTCGTACGACGAGCCCAGCGTGGTGGGGAAGTGGTAGAGGATGCGCCCGCCGGCGTCCAGCGCCTGCAGGTAGTGGTCGGAGCCGGAGATGACCAGGGTGGAGATGAGCCCCGCCGGCGCGGCGGCCGCGTCGCGGACGTTGGGCACCCAGATGGCGTCGCCCGCCTTCAGCCGGTTGAGCGCCACGCCGCGGTTCAGCTGCTGGAGCAGCTCGGCGCGCGAGTGGTAGAGCTCGGTCAGCTTCTCGGTCAGCGACTCGTAGCACAGGCAGTCCAGCCGCGCCTGCTCGTAGATGTTTCCCGGTAGCTCGCGGAAGGGCCCGCGCACCTCGTCGGCCGTCAGCACATGGCGGACGACGATCTCGCGCGGGCGGCCGGCCACCTGCTCCAGCCGCGCGAAGGTGGCGCTGTCCACCACGCCGGTGGGCGTCAGCCCCTCGCGCGCCTGGAACCAGTAGACGGAGACCGAGGTGTTCTTCCCCCAGCTCCCGTCCATCATCCCCGGCGAGAAGAGCGCGCGGTCCAGCAGCACCTGCACGCGCAGCACCGACGGCCCGCGCAGCCGCGCGCCCACGGGAAAGAGCTGGCGCCCGCCGTTCACCGCTTCGGGGGTCATCTGCGCCAGCGTCTCGCCGTTCGGCTTCTGCGGCGACTCGTCCAGCGCGGTGGCCGGGGCCAGCGCAGGCCGCACCGCCGGGCGGCGCACCAGCGCCGCCGGCCGGGCCACGGGTTGCCCGGCGGCGTTCACCCGCGACGCGGGCGGGCGCGCCCGCACCGCGGGAAGCTGCAGGATCCCGGGCGTGCCCGCCTGCCGGGCGGGTCCGGGGGCCTGCGCCTGCGCGTGCGTGGACAGGCCCGCGAGGGCCAGGATGCACGCCAGCGCCGGCGCCGCGAGTGCGGCACGTGGTCGGTCGATCATCTGATGTTTCGCGAGAATGCGTTTCGTGGACTGCCGATGCGGGTGCTGCAGGGTGGTCCGGCGCAGCGAAAGATAGCGTCCGCGCGCGCGGGAGCAATGGTGGCGTAAGAGATCTGCGCGACAGGGAGATACGTTTCGGCCCGCCGCGGCGGGAGGGATGCCGCCCGGGTGCTCGCGATCCGCGCCGCGGCGGGTTTGAGAAGCGCGGGGGAGACATTATCTTTGGCGCGCCTGGAGGGATGGCAGAGTGGTTGAATGCACCGGTCTTGAAAACCGGCGGCCGCAAGGCTCGTGGGTTCGAATCCCACTCCCTCCGCTCGATCGCTCTCGCGAGGAGCGCCGGCGCACGTGCCCGGCGCTCCTCGCTTCATCCCCATCTTCCTGACGGAGTCGTGCTGCCGTGAACGTAGGCCTGAACCTGCTTCGCTCGCGCATTCCCACCCTTCCCGAAAGCCCGGACGAGGTCGCGCGGCTGCTGGAGGAGCGCGGCTTCCGCGTTTCCCGCGTCGTCCCGCTGGCCGAGCTGCTGCGCCCCATCGTGGTGGGCCGCGTGGAGAGCGTGGCGCAGCACCCCAACGCCGACCGGCTGAAGGTGTGCGTGGTGGACGACGGCACCGGGCAGCGCCTGCAGATCGTCACCGGCGCGGACAACGTGCAGGCGGAGGCGTTCTACCCGCTGATCCGCAGCGGCGTGACCCTGCCGGACGGGCGCAAGATCAAGCGCGGCAAGCTCCGCGGCGAGGTCTCGGAGGGGATGCTGGGGTCGGCGGACGAGCTGGAGCTGGGCACCGACCACGCCGGCCTCCTCACCCTCCCGCACGGCTTCGCCCCCGGCACCCCGCTGGTCGACGTCATCCCCACCCCCGGCGTGGTGTTCGTGCTGGAGGGCAACGCGGAGATCGGCGAGGTGGTGGAGAAGCTGGGCGGGCCGGCAGTTGAGGCTCACGGCTAGAACTGATCTGTCCCGGTTCCTTGAGCGTTCGCGAGTACAAAGGCCCACACCGGCATTCGGTGTGGGCCTTTTAGAAGCTACGGGATTCTGTTCCTAGCGGTCGGATGCAGTGCTTTCGCGAGCAGGAGGGAGGATCTCTTGAATCAGAACGTCAGCGCGGAGATCGAGCTCCCTGGACAGCCGCCGGATCATTGGCAAGGTCAGAGCTCGTTTCCGGGAAAGCACTTCCGATACCCTGCCACGCGAACCGATCATAGGCTCGAGGTCGCGAGGCCGGAGGTGTTTCTGCTCCATCCGTATCCGAATGGCTTCGATCGGATCTGGAGCAGCGATCGCCCAATGTCGCGCCTCATAGGCCTCGACAAGCGTTACAAGTACGTCGAATCGGTCGCCATCCGGTGTACCGGGAACGGCGTCCATCAGGACACTGACCTCAGCCAGCGCCGCATCGTAGTCGGCCTCCGTACGGATCGGTCGTACCTTCACGTCCATTAGATCGTCTCCGCGTCAATCGCGTCGTACTCGTCGTGGGTGCCAACAAACCGAATATACACGACTCTAAAGCGATAGTTGATCTGTACGACCAGCCTGAACTTGTTTCCCCCGATGTTGAACACCACTCGATTGTTCCTCAGGATGCTGGCATCGCCGTAAGTGGCCTTTACGTCGGCGGGAGTTGCCCAGTCTTTGCCTTCTGACGTGCTGTGCCAGACCTGAAGCGGGGTCATGGCCTCAGCTCCCCTCGGATGCGTCGCCCAGAACTCGCGCAGCGTGCGCTTCGAGATGATCCGCATGGATGATGAATCTATAGTGTTCCCGCCTTGGGAGCAAACGTCCCCGCCTTGAAACGATGCCGCGTACGATCCAGCAAATCGCCCCGGAACGCGCTGCGCTCCGGGGCGATTCGTCTTCCGGCGGTTCCGGCTAGAACGTCCCCTCGCGCACCGTCTCGGGGGTGGGCTTTTCCTTCAGGCCGACGACGTGGGTGGTCTCGACGGACTGGTTCTCGGGGAGGGGAACGTCGCCCTTCTCCTTGCCCAGGTTGAAGATGCTCTTGAGCCTGGCCAGCGTTCCGGAGCCCTCGACCGCGGTGCGGTTCTCGGCGTAGTAGTCGAACCACGGGAGCCCGGCGCGGGTGTACGCCTCGGCGGTGGGCGGCGCGGTGGGCGCCTCGGTACCGGTGATGGAGCGCCACACCAGCGAGTTGGCGATGTGGATGAAGCAGCGGCTGGTCACGCGCAGGTCCCAGTCCTCCATCGTGTAGCGGTCGTCGTAGATCGACTGCCGCATCCGCCCGCCGGCGCCCAGCCCCATCTCCATTCCCAGGGCGGCGGCCGCGGCCGGGGCGGCGGCGAACATCGGCGCGGGGGGCATGCGCCTCGCCATCTCCGTGCGCTCGGCCACAATCCGCTCCCACGCCTCGCGCTTCATGGGGTACACGGCCAGCTGCAGCCCGCCGTGCTCCGCCTCGCCGGTGATCTGCTCCTCGGCGGTGTAGCCGGCGCCCAGCGGCATGGCCACGAACTGGCGGATGTATCCCTTCTCCACGCAGTAGCCGTCCAGCCACGGCTGCCCGGGCACGGTCACGTAGTCCTGCGGATGGCGGTTCAGCCCGTCGCGCCACGACTCGCCGGTGACGGCGTTGATCTTCCCCGTCGCCACCTTCACCGCGAACGGGAAGCCGGTGGGCGAGCGGAAGCTCAGCCACAGCGCCTCGGCCTGGTACATGGGGAGCATCACCCCGCCGTGGCGGCCCCACTGGGCGGGGAGGCGGCCGGCGAAGTCGTCCACGTGGCGCAGCGGAAAGCGGCCCAGCCCCGGCGGCAGCGGGTAGTCGCGCCCGTCGTCGGGGATGCGGAGCGTGCGCTGCAGCTCGATCTCCACCCGCGCGTCCGCGTGGACGTCGGGGAAGGAGAAGGCCAGCACGTCGTTGCGCAGCTCGATCATCACGGCCTCGGCAGGTTGCAGGGGACAGGTTACAGGGGACAGGGACGGCGGATCACGAACGGCCGTCCATCGCTCCCACTCGCGCACTTCCGCACTACCGCACTACCGCACTACCGCACTACCGCACTACCGCACTACCGCACTACCACTCTCCGTCGCGGACCTCCCGAACGAGGCGGAGGACTGCGTGGTCGGGCATGTCCTTCAGCTCCCGCAGCAGCGCGGCGAAGAGCATGGGGCGGCGGCGGATGACGTCCTGCAGGTCGCTGGACACCTTGCCGGCCAGCGCCAGCACCGCGTCGGCGTCCACGTCCAGCTCCGCCGCGAGGCGCCGCAGCGTGTCCTCGCCCGGCGGCGCGCCCTCGCCGCGCTCCACCTTGCTCAGGAACGACGGCTCGATCCCCACCCGCTGCGCCACCTGCCGCAGCGAATAGCGCCGGTCCTTCTCCCGCAGCGCCTCGCGCCGCTCCCGCAGGAACTCACCCAGGCTCGCCATGACATGTAGTGTGTACCAAACAGTACACGATGTCAAGGGGGGGATGCACAGGTCTCGCGCGCGGCGAGGCGGGAGATGCTGAGACACGGGATGCGATGAGTTCTCCGCGCCTCCGCGTCTCCGCGTGAGATCCTCCGATGCCGGGGAACGCTCCGATACCGTTGCGGGAACGCGCGTTCGTCCCCATCCTCCCGGGTGCGAAAAATCCAGATGTTCAGGGCGAAGCAGTAAATGGTTGGCTCCGCAAACTGCGCGGCGCGGGGCCCATGGTTTGCGTCTTCCGGTTCCGCTCATCCCGCGAACCCGCGCTTCCCGCGGCCATTCACGCCCTGAGCCCCACCCCGGATCTCCGTGCGTCCGGGGCACTTGCGCAGATCAGCCGGACATCCCGAGCGCCCCGCCCGACCGCCTCCGCGCGACCGCGTGCGCGGGCACTCCGGACGTTTGCAGCAGCCCGGAACACGAGCCGCTTGCCCGAAACGCGGGGCAACCGGCGAATTCGAGCGTTCCACGACCCCATTTCTCCACCGCAGGAGCAAGACCGTGCCGAACGGTGACGACCGCCCGATGGACACGCCCCCGCAGCCGAGCGCCGGCGACGGCGCGCCCCGCCGCCGCGGGGTGCGCGCCACGCCCCCCGCGGACGCCGGCATCCTTTCCCCCGAAGCCGTCGAGTCGCTCGCCGGGCCCGCGCCCGCCGGCCGGCGCCCGCGCGGGCGCGTGAACCGCGCCGCCTCGACCGTACCCGACACCGAGACGGTGCCGGTGCCCGCGCGCCGCGCCCGCCGCGGGAACGGCTCCGGCGCCGCGGTGGCCGAAGCGGCGCCGCCGGTCGCGCGCCGGGCCCGCGCGCGCGCCAACGGCGGCGATGGCGGGGGAGATGGCGACGGGGGCGGCGGCGGCGGTTCGCGCGCCGAGCTGCGGCGGCTGCTGATGGCCATGCGGGCGGTGCGCGCGGGCGACTTCTCCGTGCGCCTTCCCGACTCGGGCGACCCGCTGCTGGGCGAAATCGCGGTCACCTTCAACGAGATCTCGGCGCGGCAGGAGCGCTACGCCTCGGAGGTCTCGCGCGTCTCCATCACCGTGGGCCGCGAGGGGCAGGCCACCGACCGCGTCTCCCTGGGCGAAGTCGGCGGGGGATGGGCCACCACGGTGAACTCGGTGAACTCGCTGCTCACCGACCTGATGCAGCCCACCACCGAGGTGGCGCGCGTGCTGACGGCGGTGGCGCGCGGCGACCTGGGGCAGAAGATGGCGCTGGAGATCGCCGGCAAGCCGGTGCAGGGCGAGTTCCTGCGCATCGCGCAGACGGTGAACACCATGGTCGACCAGCTCTCCGCGTTCGCCAGCGAGGTGACGCGCGTGGCCCGCGAGGTGGGAACCGAGGGCGTCCTGGGCGGCCAGGCCGAGGTGCCGGGCGTGGCCGGGACGTGGAAGGACCTCACCGACTCGGTGAACCAGATGGCCGGCAACCTCACCGCGCAGGTGCGCAACATCGCCGACGTGACCACGGCGGTGGCGCGCGGCGACCTGACGCGCAAGATCACCGTGGAGGTGCGCGGCGAGGTGCTGGAGCTGAAGAACACCATCAACACCATGGTCGACCAGCTCTCCGCCTTCGCCAGCGAGGTGACGCGCGTGGCGCGAGAGGTGGGGACGGAGGGGATCCTGGGCGGGCAGGCGAACGTGCCGGGGGTGGGCGGAACGTGGAAGGACCTGACCGACTCCGTGAACTTCATGGCGTCGAACCTCACCAACCAGGTGCGCAACATCGCCGTCGTCACCACCGCGGTGGCCAACGGCGACCTGAGCCAGAAGATCACGGTGGAGGTGAAGGGCGAGGTGCTGGAGCTGAAGAACACCATCAACGTGATGGTGGACCAGCTCTCCGCCTTCGCCAGCGAAGTGACGCGCGTGGCCCGCGAGGTGGGGACGGAGGGGATCCTGGGCGGGCAGGCCAACGTGGAGGGGGTCGCCGGCGTTTGGCGCGACCTGACGGACAGCGTGAACTTCATGGCCGGCAACCTGACCAACCAGGTGCGCAACATCGCCATGGTGACGACGGCCGTGGCCAACGGCGACCTCTCCCAGAAGATCACGGTGGACGTGAAGGGCGAGGTGCTGGAGCTGAAGAACACCATCAACTCCATGGTCGACCGGCTCTCCGTCTTCGCCGACGAGGTGACGCGCGTGGCGCGCGAGGTGGGCACCGAGGGGATCCTGGGCGGCCAGGCCGAGGTGCCCAACGTGGGCGGCACCTGGAAGGACCTGACCGACGCCGTGAACTTCATGGCCGGCAACCTCACCGGGCAGGTGCGAAACATCGCCATGGTGACGACGGCGGTCGCCAACGGCGACCTCAGCCAGAAGATCACCGCCGACGCGAAGGGCGAGATCCTGGAGCTGAAGAACACCATCAACGTGATGGTGGACCAGCTCTCCGCCTTCGCGTCCGAAGTCACACGCGTCGCCCGAGAGGTGGGAACGGAGGGGCGCCTCGGCGGGCAGGCCGACGTGCCGGGCGTGGCGGGAACGTGGAAGGACCTGACCGACAGCGTGAACTTCATGGCCAGCTCGCTCACCAACCAGGTGCGCGACATCGCCCTGGTCACCACCGCGGTGGCCAACGGCGACCTGAGCCAGAAGATCACCGTGGAGGTGCGCGGCGAGGTGCTGGAGCTGAAGAACACCATCAACACCATGGTCGACCAGCTCTCCGCCTTCGCGAGCGAGGTGACGCGAGTCGCGCGCGAGGTGGGTACGGAAGGGAAGCTGGGCGGCCAGGCGCGGGTGGAGGGCGTGGCCGGCGTGTGGCGCGACCTGACCGAGAACGTGAACCAGCTGGCCGGCAACCTGACGGTGCAGCTGCGCGACGTCTCCGCGGTCGCCACGGCCATCGCCAACGGCGACCTGACGCGCAAGATCACCGTGGAGGTGCAGGGCGAGATCCTGCAGATCAAGGAGGTGATCAACGCGATGGTGGACCGCCTCTCGATCTTCGCCGACGAGGTGACGCGCGTGGCGCGCGAGGTGGGCACCGAGGGCGTGCTGGGCGGCCAGGCCGAGGTGCCGGGAGTGGCGGGAACGTGGAAGGACCTCACCGACAGCGTGAACTTCATGGCGTCGAACCTCACCGGGCAGGTGCGCGACATCGCCCAGGTGACGACGGCCGTGGCCAACGGCGACCTCTCCCGCAAGGTGACGGTGGAGCTGAAGGGCGAGATGCTGGAGCTGAAGAACACCATCAACACGATGGTCGATCAGCTCTCCGCCTTCGCCGCCGAGGTGACGCGCGTGGCCAAGGAAGTGGGCACGGAAGGGAAGCTGGGCGGCCAGGCGCGGGTCGAGGGCGTCGCGGGCGTGTGGCGCGGGCTGACCGAGAACGTGAACCAGCTGGCCAGCAACCTGACGGTGCAGCTGCGCGACGTGTCGGCCGTGGCCACGGCGATCGCCGACGGCGACCTGACGCGCAAGATCACCGTGGAGGCGGCGGGCGAGATCCTCCAGATCAAGGAGGTGATCAACGCGATGGTCGACCGGCTCTCCGTGTTCGCCGACGAGGTGACGCGCGTGGCGCGAGAGGTGGGCACGGAGGGCGTGCTGGGCGGCCAGGCCGAGGTGCCGGGAGTGGCGGGAACGTGGAAGGACCTCACGGACTCGGTGAACTTCATGGCGTCGAACCTCACCGGACAGGTGCGCGACATCGCCCAGGTGACGACCGCGGTGGCCAACGGCGACCTTTCCCGCAAGGTGACGGTGGAGCTGAAGGGCGAGATGCTGGAGCTGAAGAACACCATCAACACGATGGTGGACCAGCTCTCCGCCTTCGCCGCCGAGGTGACGCGCGTGGCGAAGGAGGTGGGCACGGAGGGCAAGCTGGGCGGCCAGGCGCGGGTGGAAGGCGTGGCCGGCGTGTGGCGCGACCTGACCGAGAACGTGAACCAGCTGGCCGGCAACCTGACGGTCCAGCTGCGAGACGTCTCCGCCGTCGCCACGGCCATCGCCGACGGCGACCTGACGCGCAAGATCACGGTGGAGGCGGCGGGCGAGATCCTGCAGATCAAGGAGGTGATCAACTCCATGGTCGACCGCCTCTCCGTCTTCGCCGACGAGGTGACGCGAGTCGCGCGGGAAGTGGGCACGGAGGGGAGGCTCGGAGGCCAGGCCGAGGTGCCGAACGTGGGCGGGACGTGGAAGGACCTCACCGACTCGGTGAACTTCATGGCGTCCAACCTGACCAACCAGGTGCGCAACATCGCCGACGTGACCACCGCGGTCGCGCGCGGCGACCTGACGCGCAAGATCACCGTGGACGTGAAGGGCGAGATCCTGGAGCTGAAGAACACCATCAACACCATGGTGGACCAGCTCTCCGCCTTCGCCAGCGAGGTGACGCGAGTCGCGCGCGAGGTGGGCACGGAAGGCGTCCTCGGCGGCCAGGCCAACGTGCCCGGGGTCAGCGGGACGTGGAAGGACCTGACCGACTCCGTGAACTTCATGGCGTCGAACCTCACCAACCAGGTGCGCAACATCGCCGACGTGACCACGGCGGTGGCGCGCGGCGACCTGACGCGCAAGATCACGGTGGACGCCAAGGGCGAGGTGCTGGAGCTGAAGAAGACCGTCAACACCATGGTGGACCAGCTCAGCGCCTTCGCATCGGAGGTGACGCGCGTGGCCCGCGAGGTAGGCACGGAGGGGAGACTCGGAGGCCAGGCCAACGTGCCGGGGGTGGCGGGCACGTGGAAGGACCTGACCGACAACGTGAACTTCATGGCGCTGAACCTCACCAGCCAGGTGCGCAACATCGCCGACGTGACCACCGCCGTGGCGCGCGGCGACCTGACGCGCAAGATCACGGTGGACGTGAAGGGCGAGATCCTGGAGCTGAAGAACACCATCAACGTGATGGTGGACCAGCTCAGCGCCTTCGCGAGCGAGGTGACGCGCGTGGCGCGGGAGGTGGGCACGGAGGGCGTGCTGGGCGGCCAGGCCAACGTGCCGGGGGTGGCGGGCACGTGGAAGGACCTGACCGACAGCGTGAACTTCATGGCCAGCAACCTGACCAACCAGGTGCGCAACATCGCCGTCGTCACCACCGCGGTGGCCAACGGCGACCTGAGCCAGAAGATCACGGTGGACGTGAAGGGCGAGATCGCCGAGCTTAAGGACACCATCAACGACATGGTGGACAGCTTGCGCATCTTCGCCGACGAGGTGACGCGCGTGGCGAAGGAGGTGGGCACCGAAGGGAAGCTGGGCGGCCAGGCCGAGGTGCCGGGCGCCGCGGGCACCTGGCGGGCGCTGACCGACAACGTGAACGCCATGGCCAACTCGCTGACCGCGCAGGTGCGCGCGATCAAGGACGTGGCCATCGCGGTGACCAACGGCGACCTGACGCGGACGATCACGGTGGAGGCGCGCGGCGAGCTCGACGAGCTGAAGCGCAACATCAACCAGATGATCTCCAACCTGAAGGAGACCACCGAGCGCAACCAGGAGCAGGACTGGCTGAAGACCAACCTGGCCAAGTTCAGCCGCATGATGCAGGGGCAGAAGGACCTGGAGTCCATCAGCCGCCTCATCATGTCGGAGCTCACCCCGCTGGTGGGCGCGCACCACGGCGCCTTCTTCCTGGCCGACGACGACGCCGGCCTGCTGCTGAAGCTGATCGCCAGCTACGCGTACAAGGAGCGGAAGTCGGTGGCCAACCGCTTCCGCCCGGGCGAGGGGCTGGTGGGGCAGGCGGCGCTGGAGAAGAAGCCGATCCTGCTGACCGGGGTGCCCGAGGACTACATCGTCATCTCCAGCGGGCTGGGCGAGGCGCCCCCGCGCAACATCATCGTGATGCCGGTGCTGTTCGAGGGCGAGGTGAAGGCGGTGATCGAGCTGGGCTCGTTCCAGCCCTTCAACCAGATCCACCAGGTGTTCCTGGACCAGCTGGCCGAGAGCGTGGGCGTGGTGATCAACATGATCGCCGCCAACATGCGCACCGAGGAGCTGCTGGAGCAGTCGCAGAAGCTCACGCAGGAGCTGCAGAGCCAGTCGCGCGAGCTGCAGACGCAGCAGGAGGAGCTGCGCCGCACCAACGCCGAGCTCGAGGCGCAGGCCCGCACGCTGAAGGCATCGGAAGAGGCGCTGCGCGACCAGCAGGAAGAGCTGCAGCAGGTCAACGAGGAGCTGGAGGAGAAGGCGTCGCTCCTGGCCGAGCAGAACCGCAAGGTCGAGCAGAAGAACAGCGAGGTCGAGGCGGCGCGCCGCGAGCTGGAGGAGAAGGCCGAGCAGCTGGCCCTTTCGTCCAAGTACAAGAGCGAGTTCCTGGCCAACATGAGTCACGAGCTGCGCACGCCGCTGAACTCGCTGCTCATCCTGGCCAGGCTGCTGGCCGACAACAAGGACGCCAACCTGACCGAAAAGCAGGTCGAGTACGCCAACACCATCCTGGCCAGCGGCACCGACCTGCTGAACCTGATCAACGACGTGCTCGACCTGTCGAAGGTCGAGGCCGGCAAGATGGAGATCAACCCGGCCGACGTGTACCTGAAGGACGTGACCAGCTACGTGGACCGCTCGTTCCGCCCCATGGCCGAGCAGAAGGGGCTGGCGCTGAACCTGAACATCGAGACCGACGTTCCCGAGACGCTGTGGACCGACGGGCAGCGGCTGCAGCAGGTGTTGAAGAACCTGCTTTCCAACGCCTTCAAGTTCACGCACGAGGGGAACGTGAGCCTCACGGTGCGCAAGGCCGACAAGAGCCGGCGCTTCGGCAACCCGCACCTGGACACGGCCGACGAGGTGCTGGCCTTCGCGGTCGGCGACACCGGCATCGGCATCCCGCGCGACAAGCAGAAGCTGATCTTCGAGGCCTTCCAGCAGGCCGACGGCACCACCAGCCGCAAGTACGGCGGCACCGGGCTGGGGCTTTCCATCTCGCGCGAGATCACGCGGCTGCTGGGCGGCGAGATCCGGGTGGAGAGCGCCGAGGGCGAGGGGAGCACCTTCACCCTGTTCCTCCCGCGCGAGTGGCCGGGCGAGCCGCGCGGGTACGGCGGTGGCGACGACGAGGACGAGGGCGGGAACGGCGGCTCCGGCAACGGCGGGTTCGGCGGCGGGCGCGGGCCCTCGCCGGTGGCCGCCACGCCGGCGCCGGCCCCCGCGCGCAACCGCCCCCGGCCCCGCCCCGGCGGCGAGGCCGAGCCGGCCGAGGCGCCCACGGTGGAGCGGCGGCGGCGCCCCCGCGAGCCGCAGGCCGTGGGGATCCACGACGACCGCGCCTCGGTGGAGCCGGGAGACCGGGTGGTGCTGATCATCGAGAACGACCCGGCGTTCGCGCGCATCCTGCTGGACATGGCGCGCGAGAAGGGCTTCAAGGCGCTGGTGGGGCTCGACGGCGAGAGCGGGCTGGAGCTGGTGGACGAGTTCCACCCCGACGCCGTGACGCTCGACATCGACCTCCCGGGCATCGACGGGTGGACGGTGCTGGACCGGCTGAAGCACGACACCGAGACGCGGCACATCCCCGTGCACATCGTCTCGGGCGTGGGCAAGCGCCAGCGCGGGCTGCGCCAGGGCGCGCTCAGCTACCTGGAGAAGCCGGTCAGCAAGGACGCGCTGGACAGCGCCTTCGAGCGCATCTCCACCTTCCTGGCCGACGGGGTGAAGCGGCTGCTGGTGGTGGAGGACGACGAGACGCAGCGCATGAGCATCATCGAGCTGGTGGGCGAGGAGGACGTGGAGATCACCGCGGTGGCCAGCGCCGAGGAGGCGCTGCGCGAGCTGTCGGAGAAGCACTACGACTGCATGGTGCTCGACCTGGGCCTGCAGGGCACCGACGGCTTCAAGCTGCTGGAGCAGGTGAAGAGCAACGACGCCATGCAGGACCTGCCCATCATCATCTACACCGGCAAGGAGCTGAGCCGCGAGGACGAGACGCAGCTGAGGCGCTACGCCGAGACCATCATCCTGAAGGACGCCAAGAGCCCGGAGCGGCTCCTGGACGAGACCGCGCTCTTCCTGCACCGGGTGGAGGCCAAGCTTCCCGAGCAGAAGCGGCGGATGCTGGAGCGGCTGCACAGCACCGACACCGCGTTCAGCGGCAAGAAGGTGATGATCGTGGACGACGACGTGCGCAACATCTTCTCGCTCACCAGCGTGCTGGAGGGGCAGGGGATGGGGGTGGTGTTCGCCGAGAACGGGAAGGACGCCGTCGAGGTGCTGAAGGCCAACCCCGACGTCGACATCGTGCTGATGGACGTGATGATGCCGGAGATGGACGGCTACGAGACCACCCGCGCCATCCGCGAGATGCCCGAGTTCGCGGAGCTGCCCATCATCTCCCTGACCGCCAAGGCGATGAAGGGCGACCGCGAGAAGTCGATCTCCGCCGGCGCGTCGGACTACATCACCAAGCCGGTGGACACCGACCAGCTGCTGTCGCTGATGCGGGTGTGGCTGTACAAGTAGGGAGTGCGGAAGTGCGTGAGTGCGTGAGTGCTGGGGTAGAACGGAAGTCCTAAGTCCTAAGTCCTAAGTCCCAAGTGGGTGAAGGAATTGGAGACGGAGCTCCGGACCGGCACTCAGCACTCAGCACTCAGCACTCAGCACTCAGCACTCAGCACTTAGGACTCAGGACTTAGCACTCACGACTTCGTTTTTCCGAACGGCAGGAGGATTGCGCAGTGCGCCTCGTGGCAACACGCGCACGCAGGCTGCGCCGGTGACGACCCGAGGGGCACACGAGACACGGATGCCAGTGGAGGCCAGGGGTAGCGAGGCGGAGATGAACACGGCGGCCGCGGGCGAGCGGCTGCAGCGGCGGCGTTCGGACCTGGGCGGCGTGCGCACCGGCGGCGGCGGGCTTCCCGACACCCCCACCGGCTATCCGCCCGACCTGGAGCGCGTGGAGATCCAGGTGCTGCTCGAGGCGGTGTTCCGCCACTACGGCTTCGACTTCCGCTCGTACGCCTACTCGTCGCTCAAGCGGCGCCTGTGGAAGCGCATCGCCGACGAGGGGCTGAAGACGGTGAGCCAGCTGCAGGACGTGATCCTGCACGACGTGGACGCCATGGAGAGGCTGCTGCTGGACCTCTCCATCAACGTCACGGCCATGTTCCGCGACCCCGGCTTCTACGCCTCGTTCCGGAGCCGGGTGGTGCCGCTGCTGCGCACCTACCCGTTCATCCGCATCTGGCACGCCGGGTGCTCGACGGGCGAGGAGGTCTTCTCCATGGCCATCCTCCTGCAGGAGGAGGGTTTGTACGACCGCACCCGGATCTACGCCACCGACATCAACGAGGTGGTGCTGCACCGCGCCCGGGCCGGCATCTTTCCGCTGGAGAAGATGCAGGAGTACACCGAGAACTACATCCGCGCGGGGGGCACGCGCTCGTTCTCGGAGTACTACACCGCGATGTACGACGGGGCGCTGTTCAACACCTCGCTCACGCGCAACGTGGTGTTCTCGCAGCACAACCTGGTCACCGACGGCTCGTTCGCCGAGTTCCACGTGATCCTGTGCCGGAACGTGATGATCTACTTCGACCGCGAGCTGCAGAACCGCGTGCACGACCTGTTCTACGCCTCCCTGGTCCCGCTCGGCATCCTCTGCATGGGGAACAAGGAGACGCTGCGCTTCACCGCGTACGAGGAGCGGTACGAGGCGCTGGACGTCAAGGAGAAGATCTACCGGAGGGTGGGGTGATGGCCGCGCCCGCGCGGGGGTACGGACTGGTGGCGGTGGGCGTGAGCGCGGGCGGGCTGCTGGCGCTGCGCACCCTGGTGGCGGGGCTGCCGGCGGACTTCGGCATTCCCGTGGCCGTGGTGCAGCACCGCAGCAAGGATTCGGAGCTGCTCTGCGACCTGCTGCAGGAGTGCTCGCACCTGGAGGTGGGCGAGGCCAGCGACAAGGAGGCGATCGTTCCCGGACGCATCTACGTGGCCCCGCCCGACTACCACCTGCTGGTGGAGCCGGGATACTTCGCGCTCAGCACCGACGAGCCGGTGCGCTTCAGCCGCCCGTCGATCGACGTGATGTTCGCCTCGGCGGCCGACGCCTACGCGCTGGACACCATCGGCATCGTGCTGACCGGCGCCAACGCCGACGGCGCGCGGGGGCTGCGCAAGATCGTGGACCGCGGCGGGCACGCCCTGGTGCAGGACCCCGCCACCGCCGAGGTGAAGGTGATGCCGCAGGCCGCCATCCGCGCCGTTCCCGAGGCTTGCGTGCTGCCGATGGCGGAGATCCCCGCGTACCTGGCGGGGATCCGCGGCCGCCGGATGCCCCCGTGCCGGAAGGTGGGCGCATGAGTGGCATGTTCGAGGGCTACGCCGAGGCCGGCGCGTCCGGGCGCTCCCGGGCCCCGCTCGCCGGGCCCGACGGCCCGCGCGGCGAGCCGCGGGCCAGCATCCTGATGGTGGACGACCGCCCCGAGAACCTGATGGCGCTCGAGGCCATCCTGGAGCCGCTGGGCCACGAGCTGGTGCGCGCCGCCAGCGGCGAGGAGGCGCTGCGGGCCGTGCTCCGGCGCGACTTCGCCTGCATCCTGCTGGACGTGCAGATGCCGGGGATGAACGGCTTCGAGACCGCCGAGCTCATCAAGCGGCGCGACCGCTCGCGCTTCACCCCCATCATCTTCCTCACGGCCATCAGCAAGGAGGACGCGTTCGTCTTCCAGGGGTACTCGGTGGGGGCGGTGGACTACATGTTCAAGCCCTTCAACCCCGACATCCTGCGCTCCAAGGTTTCGGTCTTCGTCGACCTGTACCTGAAGACCGAGCAGCTGCGCCGCCGCGAGGAGCAGCTGCGCGACAGCCAGCGCCGCGAGCTGGAGCTGGAGCACCGCGCGCGCCTGCTGGAGAGCGAGGCGCGCATGGGCGAGATCGTGGAGTCGGCGCTCGAGGCCATCATCACCTTCGGCGACGACCGCGTGATCACGCTGTTCAACCAGTCGGCGCAGGAGATGTTCGGGCTGGACCAGGACGACGCGATGGCGCACCGCATCGACGAGCTGTTCGTGGACTTCGGCGGCGTGGACCTGGACCGCGTCTGCGCCGACACCCGCAGCACCCCCGACAGCCGCGGCCCCGGCCGCCCCGCGCCGCGCTCGCTGGCGCTCACCGGGCGCCGCGCCGAGGGCGCCGAATTCCCCGCCGAGGCGTCGATCAGCTGCCTGGAGCTCGAGTCCGAGCGCGTCTTCACCGTCATCGCCCGCGACGTGTCGGAGCGCAAGCGGGCCGAGGAGGCGCTCCGGCAGCAGGCGGTCTCGCTCGCGCGGACCAGCGAGGAGCTGACGCGGGTGAACGAGCAGCTGCAGGCGCGCCAGCTGGAGCTGGAGTCGGCCATCAGCGCGCGCAGCCGCTTCTACGCCTCGATGAGCCACGAACTGCGCACCCCCATCAACGCCATCCTGGGGTACAGCGCGCTCCTCCTCGACAACATCTACGGCCCGCTCACCCCCGAGCAGGAGCGGGGGATCGACCGCGCCAACAAGGCGGCCAAGCACCTGCTGGAGCTGGTGAACGATATCCTGGACCTGTCCAAGATCGAGGCCGGCAAGCTGGAGCTGGAGATCCAGCCCGCCTCGTTCCCCGGCGTCATCCAGGACCTGTTCGTGACCGTGCGGCCGCTGGCCGACGAGCACGGGTCGGAGCTGGCGCTGGAGTTCGCGGGCGAGCCGGTGTCCATCATCACCGACCCGCGCCGCGTGCGGCAGATCCTGCTGAACCTGCTCTCCAACGCCATCAAGTTCGGTGAGGGAAAGCCGATCACCGTGGAGTGCCGCCGCCGCGACGACGCCGGGGTGGAGATCGAGGTGACCGACCGGGGGATCGGCATCCCCCCCGAGGACCTGGAGAAGATCTTCGACGAGTTCGTGCAGCTCTCGCAGCCCAACCAGCACCAGGGGACGGGGCTGGGGCTTCCCATCTCCCGACGGCTGGCGCAGCTGCTGGACGGGAGCCTCACCGTCCACTCGGCGCCGGGCGAGGGAAGCACCTTCCGCCTCACGCTGCCCTCCAAGGTCAGCGAGATGGGCGGGGTGCCGCTGCTGGAGGCCTTCCCCGTGCCCAGCTCCAACGGGCTCGAGCCGATGAACGTGGCCGACCTTCCGCCGCCGCCGGAGCTTCCCGGGGAACTGCAGGGGACAGGGGACAGGGAACAGGGGACAGGGAAGCCCGAAGCCGCACCGCCCGCCGAGCCTGCCGAAACGCCGGCGGAGTCGCACTCGGAGGCGGCGGAGGACGCGTCCGCGGGGCGCGTGGGCGCGCGCCGCCGGAAGGACCGCCACGCCGCCGCCGCGGAGACCGCCGCCGATCCGCCGGAGGACGAGGAGCACGGCGAGGCCGCCGACGATCCCGCCGACTCGCCCGCGCACGTCGGCCCCTGACGGGATGGGCTGTGAGGAGACGCGGAGGACACGGAGAGAAACGCATCTCCCGTGTCCTCCGCCGTTTTGGAAGCGCGGCTCGATATTCCCGCCCCTATCCCCTCGAATCGTAACCACCTCAATCCAGAGATGTGACAGCTTCGTGACATGCGGCCGATACAATCCCTCCGAACCCAGAGGAGGTGATCCTTGCCGACCGCTTCAGCGCCGCCGCATCTTCCGCGCGCCTTCGACACCCTCATCGGCGCATCCAGCGCCGCGCGGACCGACGCCCCCAAGATGGCCAACGCCCACATCCTGGTGGTCGACGACGAGCCCGACATCTCCGCGCTCGTCGCCTATCACCTGGCGCGCGAGTCGTACCGCGTCCGCACCGCGTCCAGCGGCCCCGAGGCCATCCGCGCCGCCGAGGTGGAGCGCCCGGACCTGGTCATCCTGGACCTGATGCTTCCCGGGATGTCGGGGCTGCAGGTGCTGGAGGAGCTGCGCAGGCGCCCGGAAACGCAGGAGATCCCCGTGATCCTTCTCACCGCGCGCCGCGAGGAGCAGGACCGCATCACCGGGCTGAAGCTGGGCGCCGACGACTACGTGGCCAAGCCGTTCTCGCCGCAGGAGCTGATCCTGCGCGTGGGCGCCGTGCTGCGCCGCGTGCAGCAGGCGCCGCCCGCGGGGAAGACGGGGAAGGTGGTGCGGGTAGGTCCCTTCACCGTGGACACCGGCGCCGCGCGGGCGGAGGTCGACGGCCGCGAGCTGGACCTGACGCCGACGGAGTACCGCCTGCTGCTGACGCTGATGGAGCGCCGCGGCCGGGTGCAGAGCCGGCGGCAGCTGCTGGAGGCGGTGTGGGAGGTCACCGCCAACATCGCCACGCGCACCGTGGACATGCACGTGCAGCGGCTCCGCAACAAGCTGGACGAACACGCCGACTGGGTGGAGACGGTGCGCGGCTTCGGCTACCGCTTCCGCACCGACCCGCCACGCTGAAGATCGCACTCGCGGGGTAGATTGAAGAACGGCAGGGCCGGGGATGATTCGCCCCGGCCCTGCGCGTGTATATTGGATTCGCGTCGACGGATGGACGTCGCCGCCGGGATCGATCCGCATCGTACCTGACCCATGAGCCGAAAACCTTCGCGCCGCGGCCGGATGCCGCGTGGGCTCCGCATCCTCCTGGGCTCCGCCGTGGGGCTCGGGTTCGTGCTCGCCGCGCTCTGGATCGCGCTTTCCGCCTTCGCCCGAAGCCTCCCCGAGGGGCGCTGCCGCCGGCACGAGCGCTTCTCCGCCGCGGTCTGGCGCGACACCGCGCAGGCGTACGGCGAGCTCGCACCGCGCGGCTGCATGGTGGACGACCTGCTCGCCCGCCGCGACCTGCACGGCCTGTCGCGGACGCAGGTAGTGGCGCTCCTGGGCGAGCCGCCGCCCACCGGCTACTTCCGCGAGTACGACCTGGTCTACTGGCTGGGCCCGGAGCGAGGGCTGTTCAGCATCGACTCGGAGTGGCTGGTGTTCCGGCTGAACGCCACCGGCCGCGTTGCCGACTACCGCCTCGTCACCGACTGACGTCCGGTCCACTCTCGCACTCTCGCACTCCGTCCCCGTGCACCTTCGCGCCGACCAGAAGCTCTTCCTCAGCTACCTCGCCGTCATCGCCGCCGTGGTGGTGGCGCTGACGCTGGGCGTGGGCTCCATGCTCCGCCGCCACCTCACGGGGATGGTGGCCGACGACATGAGCCGCGAGCTGGCGCTGGTCCGCACGCTGGAGGAGCGCAACCCGCAGCTCGACGCCGACTCGCTGGCCGACTGGCTGGGCCACATCACCGGACGCCGCATCACCATCATCGCCCCGACCGGCGTGGTGCGGGGAGATTCGGAGAAGGACGGGCCCGCGCTGGCGGCGATGGAGAACCACGGCAATCGCCCCGAGGTCCGCGCCGCCATCCGCGGCCGCATGGGCGAGGCGGTGCGGGTGAGCTCCACCATCGGCACCGAGTACCTGTACCTCGCCATCCCCGCCTCCACCGGGATGATCATCCGCGTCTCCGTTCCGCTGCGCGAGGTGAACCGTGCGGTGACTCGGGTGCAGCGGGGGATCTTCGGCGTGGGGGTGATCGCGCTCGTCCTCACCGGCCTCCTCTCGTTCGGCTTCAGCCGCGTCGTCACCCACCCGCTGCGCCAGATCACGCAGGCCGCGCGCGCCATGTCCGCGGGCGACCTCACGCAGCGCGCGCGCACCCGCGGCCGCGACGAGCTGGCGGAGATGGCCGACTCGCTGAACCTGCTCGCGGGCGAGCTGCAGCGCCGCCTCGGCCAGCTGGAGGGCGAGCGGGCGGAGATGCAGACGCTCATCGACGCCATGTCCGAGGGCGTCATCGCCGTCGACCCGCAGGGCCGCGTGCGCCGCGCCAACCCGGCGGCGCGGAAGATGTTCTCGCTGGCCGCGGACCCGCGCGGCATCAGCCCCGAGGAGGTGGCACGGCGGCAGGCGTACCTGGAGATGGTGGGGCGCGTCCTGGCCGGCGACGCCGTTCCCGCCACGGAGCTGACGGTGGACGGGCGGAGCCTGCTGGCCACCGCCCAGCCGCTCCCCCCCGGGGGTGCGGTGATGGTGTTCCTGGACGTGTCGCAGCTGCGGCGGCTGGAAGACGTGCGCCGCGACTTCGTGGCCAACGCCTCGCACGAGCTGAAGACGCCGCTCACCAACATCCGCGGCTACAGCGAAACGCTGCTGGACCCCGACCTGCCGCCCGAGCTGCGCACCCGCTTCGCCGGCACGGTGAAGGACAACGCCGAGCGGCTGCAGCGCATCGTCGACGACCTGCTGGACCTGTCGCGGCTGGAGTCGGGCGGGTGGCGCGTGCAGCCCGAGATCGTCTCCGTGGCCGAGATCGCGGAGGACGCGTGGTCCGCCTTCGGCGACGCCGCCGCCCGCAAGCACGCCCATTTCGGCGTCGACGTGCCGCACGACGCCGAGTTCGTCTGGGCCGACCCCGCCGCGCTCCGGCAGATCCTGAGCAACCTGTTCAGCAACGCGCTCCGCTACATCGCCGACGAGGGGGAGATCTCGGTGACCGCGCGCCCCGCCGCCGGCCCCACGGCCGAAGCCGGCCGCCGCCGCGCCGAAGCCCCCGCCGAAGCCCCCGCCGCGCCGGGAGGCCCCCGGCCGTGGGTGACCATCGAGGTGCAGGACACCGGCGCGGGGATCCCCTCCGCACACCTGCCGCGCATCTTCGAACGCTTCTACCGCGCCGACGCCGCCCGCTCGCGCGAGGAGGGCGGCACGGGGCTGGGGCTGGCCATCGTCAAGCACATGGTCGAGGGCCACGGCGGCACCGTGTGCGCCGAAAGCCAGCTCGGCCGCGGAACCACCATCCGCTTTACCCTCCCCACCCCCCACGACCCCGACCCCAGCGGCGACGAATCCACGTCCAGAATTTCCGCCGAAGCGCGGTTCGCGGCCTGACCGGCACGCCCGCAACTCGCACCGTCGCAGGCGCTTGCGCCACCCTGGGCGTGGCCGAGAATTCCAGCCCATTCCCCCGCTGGCCGCTTTCTCACGGCAGCTTCCGAACGGCGCGCGATTCCGCTACTCTGTAAGCACAGTGAACGCGGACGAGGACGTCACCGGGAGAATTACGATGGCCGCCAAGAAGAAACCGTTGCGCACCCTGAAGGAGCCGCTTTTCCCGCCGGACAGCTTCACGGTCGAGCAGGCGCGCGCGGCCGTGCTCGCGGTGATGAAGGAGCGCGGCATTCCGATCCGCCCCGACGTGGTGGAGCGGGATCCCCGCTATCCGCCGCGTTACGAGGGACACGGCGTGCAGCGGGCAGGCTGACCGGCGTGCGGCACGTGTTCATCAACTGCCCGTTCGACCATGAATATCAGCCGCTCTTCCGTGCATTGGTATTCGCGGTTCTGGACTGTGGCTTCTTCCCCCGGTGCGCGCTGGAGCGCGACGATGGAAGCGAGCCGCGGATCGAGAAGATCCGGCGGATCATCGACGAATCCGACTTCGGGCTGCACGACATCTCCCGAACCGAGCTCGATGCGGCGAACGGGCTGCCCCGCTTCAACATGCCGCTCGAGCTGGGGATGTATCTCGGCGCGCGCTATTTCGGCCGCCTGCACGGCGGGAAAGCGTGCGTCATCTTCGACCGCGAGCGGTACCGGTACCAGAAGTTCTGCAGCGACCTGGCCGGCCACGACATCCGGGCGCACGGCGGAGAGGAGCACGCGCTCATCCGCGGAGTGCGGGACGCCGCGCGGACGTGGGTGCCCGACCGGGTGCTTCCCGGAGCGGGCGTGATGTTCGCGCGGTACAGCCAGTTCGTCACGGCGCTGCCAAGCCTGACAGCGCCACTCGACCTCGATTCTGACGCGTTGACGTTCGCCGACCTGGTCGCGGTCACGGACGAATGGCTGCGACTGAACCGGCCCTTCGCTCCCGCGAGCTGACCTGCCGCGGGTTGACACCACGGGCCGATTTGGCTATTCTACCCGTCTGTCCCGACCACGCCTTCCGCCCCAGGGTATGCCGGGGCGGCGATTTTTTCATACCAATCCTTTGCCGGCATGGCCGGCGGGCGCGGCGCGCACGGTGGAGCGCGCCTGCAAGCGGAGTGTCATGAAGACGTATTCCGTCAAGGCGGGCGAGATCGAGCACAAGTGGTTCGTGGTCGACGCCGCCGGCAAGATCCTGGGACGCGTGGCCACCGAGGTGGCGCGCGTCCTTCGCGGCAAGCACAAGCCGACCTACACCCCGCACCTGGACACCGGCGACTACGTGATCGTGGTCAACGCCGACAAGGTGCAGCTGAGCGGAAACAAGGCCGACCAGAAGACCTACTTCCGCCACAGCGGGTACATGGGCCACGAGCGCTTCATCCCCTTCAAGGAGATGCTGGCCAAGCACCCCGAGCGCGTCATCGAGCTCGCGGTGAAGGGCATGCTCCCGAAGAACGCGCTGGGGCGGCAGATGCGCCAGAAGCTCAAGGTCTACGCGGGGGGCGAGCACCCGCACCAGGCGCAGAACCCCGAAAACCTCAACTTCTGAGCAGCCCCAGAATGGCTATCGAACAGTACCACGCCATCGGCCGGCGCAAGACGTCGGTCGCGCGCGTCTACCTCCGCCCCGGCAACGGCACGTGGGTGGTGAACGGGCGGCCCCTCGAGCAGTACCTGCCGCGCCACGTGCTGCGGCAGTCGGCCACCCGCCCGCTGGCGGCCACCGAGACCGAGGGCCAGTTCGACGTGAAGGTCACGGTGAATGGTGGCGGCCTCCGCGGCCAGGCCGACGCCATCCAGCTGGGCGTTGCCCGCGCGCTGCTGCAGGTGAACGAGGAGTTCCGCTCGCGCCTGCGCGCCGAGGAGCTGCTCACCCGCGATCCGCGCGAGGTGGAGCGGAAGAAGCCCGGACGTCCGGGCGCCCGCAAGCGGTTCCAGTTCTCCAAGCGCTAGCCGAGAGCCTGGTGCGCGCGGGCTCCGGGTCAAACCGGAGGCCGCGCGCGCCGAATCCCGGCATCATCTCACACATCGCCCGACGACGCCGCGGGTGCCGCGCGTGAAAGCGCGGTCGGGGCGCCGGGGGACGGCGATGGAGGCGGGGCCAGCAGCGTAGCGGCCCCGGCAAACCCGAATCTTCCGCAGGAACAGACATGGCTCAGCCGAGCATCCAGGAGCTACTCGAAGCAGGTGTCCATTTCGGGCACCAGACGTCCCGCTGGAACCCGAAGATGCGCAAGTTCATCTTCGCGGAGCGGAACGGCATCTACATCATCGACCTGAAGAAGACGCTCCGGCAGATCGAGCTGGCGCAGGAGCTGGTGCGCAACGTGATCAGCCGCGGCGACCGCGTGCTGTTCGTGTGCACCAAGAAGCAGCTGCGCCAGGTGATCCAGGCCGAGGCCGAGCGGTCGAGCTCGTTCCACGTGACCGAGCGGTGGCTGGGCGGAATGCTCACCAACTTCGCCACCATCAAGAAGCAGATCCGCCGCCTGCGCGAGCTGGAGCGCGGGATGGAGGAGGGCGCCTTCGACTTCTACACGAAGAAGGAGCGCCTGATGCTGGACCGCGAGCGCGAGCGGCTGGACAAGTACTTGGCCGGCGTGAAGGACATGGCCCGCCTGCCGGGCGCGCTGTTCGTGGTCGACGCCAAGAAGGAGAAGATCGCGATCTCCGAGGCCAACAAGCTGGGGATCCCGGTCATCGCCATCGCCGACACCAACGCCGACCCCGACGTGCTGACGGTGCCGATCGCCGGCAACGACGACGCGATCCGCTCGGTGAGCGTGATCACGGGAGCGCTGTCGGACTCGATCCTCGAGGCGCGCGCGGCCATGCCGGCCGACGCCCGCCGCGCCGCCGACGAGGCCGAGGTCACGGTGTACAGCACCGAGACCGGGAGCAGCGCGCCGGCCGACGACGACCGGGGCCGCCGCCGCCGCCCGCGCCGCAAGCGGCGTCCGGGCGCCGGCGCGCCGGGGGGCGCCGGGGCCGACCAGGGGGCCGCGGAGTAACGCCGACGGCGGGACCGCAGCAGCACACGGGGCCACCGGCGCTATCCAGGCGCTCGTGGCCCCGTTTTTTCAGCCCGCCCCGCGGGCTATCTTTTGAGCGACTCGAGATTCGACTAACAGGGAAGAGGACGGGATGGCCGAGATTTCCGCGAAGGACGTGAAGGAGCTCCGCGACCGCACCGGCGCGGGGATGATGGAGTGCAAGGGCGCCCTGAACGAGGCGGGCGGCGACATGGAACGGGCGATCGACATCCTGCGCGCGAAGGGCGCGGCCAAGGCGGCCAAGCGCGCCGAGCGCGAGACCAAGGAAGGCGCGGTCGGCAGCTACATCCACATGGGCGGCAAGATCGGCGTGCTGGTGGAGGTGGGCTGCGAGACCGACTTCGTGGCGCGCAACGACGAGTTCCAGAAGCTGGTGCGCGACGTGGCCATGCACATCGCCGCGGCGGCGCCCGTGGCCGTGCGGCGCGAGGACTTCCCGGCCGACCTGGTGGAGCGCGAGCGCGCGGTGTACCTGGAGCAGACGAAGGAGTCCGGCAAGCCGGAGCAGATCTGGGACAAGATCGTGAACGGCAAGCTGGAGAAGTTCTACGCCGAGCAGGCGCTGCTGGAGCAGCCGTACGTGAAGAACCCCGACATCACCGTGGGGCAGCTGGTGACCGACGCCTCGGCCCGCACCGGCGAGAAGATCGAGGTGCGCCGGTTCGCGCGCTTCGCGCTCGGCGAGTCGTGACCTTCAACCGGCAGCGGCGCGACGACCCGCCGCCTCCCGACGTGGCGGCGCTGAAGTACCGGCGCGTGCTGCTGAAGCTCTCCGGCGAGATGCTGGCGGGCGACATGAAGTACGGCATCTCGCCCCCGGTGGTCGACCGGCTGACCGACGAGATCAAGCAGGTCCACGACATGGGCGTGAGCCTGGGCCTGGTGATCGGCGGCGGGAACATCGTCCGGGGGACCCTGGCCAGCCAGCAGGGGATGGACCGGGTGAACGCCGACTACATGGGGATGCTGGCCACCGTGATCAACGCCCTGGCGCTGCAGGACTGGCTGGAGCGCAAGGGAACCGAGACGCGGGTGCTCACGGCCATCCGCATGGAGCAGCTGGCGGAGCCGTACATCCGGCGCCGCGCGCTGCGCCACCTGGACAAGGGGCGGGTGGTGATCTTTGCGGGCGGCACCGGCAACCCGTACTTTTCCACCGACAGCGCCGCGGTGCTGCGGGGGATCGAGATGGAGGCCGACGTCATCGTGAAGGCCACCAAGGTCGACGGGGTGTACACCGCCGACCCGGCCAAGGACGCCACCGCCACCTTCATCCCCGAGATCTCCTTCCTCGACGCGCTGTCGCGCGAGCTGGGGGTGATGGACGCGGCGGCGCTCAGCCTGTGCAAGGAGAACGGCACGCCGGTGATCGTCTGCTCGCTCGACTCGCCCGACACCGTGGCGCGGGTGGTGCGTGGCGAGCGGATCGGCACGCTGGTGCATCCATGAGAAGTGCGTGAGTGCGGCAGTGCGGGAGTGCGTCCGGAGACGGACGCGCTCTCGAATCCAATCTCCCGAGTCCCTTCCGTTTCACGATCTCCGGACCAGACGAACCGATGTCCAGCCTAGACAAAGCCAAGCAGCGGATGGAGGGCGCCCTGGAGTCGCTGCGCCGCGAGTTCGGCGCCGTGCGCACCGGCAAGGCCAGCCCCGCGCTGCTCGACACCGTGCGGGTGGAAGCGTACGGCAGCAAGGTGCCGCTGAACCAGGTGGGCACCGTGAGCGCCCCCGAGCCGCGGATGCTGACGGTGCAGCCGTGGGACCGCGGGCTGATGAAGGACATCGAGCGGGCGCTGCGCGAGAGCGACCTGGGGCTGAACCCCTCGAACGACGGGCAGATCATCCGCATCCCCATCCCCGCGCTGACCGAGGAGCGGCGGAAGGAGTACGTGCGGATGCTGCACAAGCTGGCGGAGGAGGGCCGCGTGGCCGTGCGCCACGCGCGCAAGGACGCCAACGACGAGGTCAAGCACCGGCAGAAGGACGAGGGGCTGTCGGAGGACGACATCCGCCGCGAGCAGGACAAGGTGCAGAAGCTCACCGATCAGTACATCGCGAAGATCGAGGAGATGCTGAAGCACAAGGAAGCCGAGGTGATGGAGGTCTGAGCCGGCACCAGAGTGCGTGAGTGCGGAAGTGCGGGAGTGCGTGAGACGCGCCGATCCAGCGCACTTCCGCACTCACGCACTTCCGCACTTCTGTTCGCAGACCACTTGCTTTGACAAACCCGGCGCCCCGGTCCATCTTCCCCGCATGGCTTCCGACCTCCTCCAGCAGCTTCGCCTGAACGGCCCGGTGCCCCGGCACGTGGCCGTGATCATGGACGGCAACGGCCGCTGGGCGCGCGAGCGCGGGCGCCCGCGCGAGTTCGGGCACCGCGCGGGGATGCGCGCCGTGCGCGAGGCGGTGGAGGCGGCGGGCGACGCCGGGGTGGAGGTGCTCACCCTCTTTGCCTTCAGCCAGGAGAACTGGCACCGGCCGCAGGGCGAGGTGGCGGCGCTGATGACGCTGCTGGAGCTGTACGTGCGCAAGGAGCGCCGCGAGCTGAAGGAGAAGGGGGTCGAGGTGCACGCCGTCGGCCAGCTCCACCTGCTCGGCCCCCGCACGCGCGCGGCCATCCAGAGCATCGTGGAGCACACGCGCGGCGGCACGAAGCTGAAGCTGAACCTGGCCATCAGCTACGGCTCGCGCGCCGAGATCGTGCACGCGGCGCGGCGGCTGGCCGAGCGGGTGCGCGAGGGAACGCTGATGCCGGGCGAGATCGACGAGGAGCTGTTCGCCGAGCACCTGTACACCCCCGGCGACCCGGACCCCGACCTGCTGATCCGCACCTCGGGCGAGATGCGCATCTCCAACTTCATGCTGTGGCAGCTGGCGTACACCGAGCTGCACGTTTCGCCCGTCCTCTGGCCGGACTTCACCCGCGAGCACTTCTTCGCGGCGCTGCTGGAGTACCAGCAGCGCGAGCGGCGCTTCGGCCGCGTGCTGGCCACCTGACCTCCCGACACATTCCGGAGAAGCCGGCGTTGGCTCGTTCCGAGACTGCAACGCGCGTTGCCGTGGCCGCGGTGGGAATTCCCATCGCGGTCGCTGCCATGTACCTGGGCGGCTGGGTGCTGGCCGCGCTCCTGGCGCTCTGCGCCGTGCTCTCCACGCGCGAGCTCTTCCGCATGGCCGAGCTGAAGCGCGCCTTCGGCCTGGCCGTAGTGGGGATGCTCGGCGCCGCCGGGCTCATCCTCCTCGCCGCGATCGACCCGGCGCGCGGCGTCGACACGCCGCTGCTCTTTTCCGGTGTCGCCGCCATCATCCTGGCCGCGCTCACCGCGGCCATCTGGCAGCGCGGCGTGGCGGGCGAGCCGCTCCTTTCCGTCGCGGTGACGATCATGGGCGCCGTCTACCCGGCGCTGCTGATGTTCGCGCTCTTCCTCCGCCATCTCCCCGGCGTCACCGGCAACCTGCACGGGACGGCCATCCTCCTCTTTCCCGTGGTCCTCACCTGGCTCAGCGACACCTACGCGTACTTCGCGGGGCGGCTGTGGGGGAAGCGGAAGCTGATCCCCAGGGTGAGCCCGGGGAAGACGGTGGCCGGCGCGCTGGGGGCGGTGATCGGCACCCCCATCACCGCGGTGGGGTACAGCTTCCTGCTGGCGCTCTTCCCGACGTGGCACGTGGGGATCGTGGAGGCCGCGGTCTTCGGCCTCCTCATCTCCCTGGCCGCGCAGGTGGGCGACCTGGCCGAGTCGCTGCTGAAGCGCGACGTGGGGGTGAAGGACTCGGGGCGGCTGCTGCCGGGGCACGGCGGCGCGCTGGACCGCTTCGACTCGCTCTTCTTCACCCTCCCGGTGGCGTACGGCTTCCTGATGCTGCTGGTATACCGCTGAGCGAGATGAAGGGCGTCGCCATCCTGGGCGCCACGGGCTCCATCGGCCGGAGCGCGCTGGCGGTGCTGGACCAGCACCCGGACCGCTTCCGCGCGGTGGCGCTCACCGCGCACCGCAGCGGCGAGGCGCTCTTGGCGCTGGCGCACCGCTACCGCCCCTCGCTCGCCGTCATCGCGGACGGGGAGGTGCCGGCCGGCGCGGATTCCACGCCGACGGAGTGGGCGAGCGGGCGGCAGGCGCTGCTGGACGCGGCGACGCACCCCGACGCCGACGTGGTGCTGAACGCGCTGGTCGGCGCGGCGGGGCTGGAGCCCACGCTGGCGGCGCTGCGCGCGGGGAAGCGCGTGGCGCTCGCCAACAAGGAGTCGCTGGTCTGCGGCGGCGAGCTGGTGATGGAGGCCGCGCGCCAGGGCGGGGGCGAGCTCGTTCCCGTCGACAGCGAGCACAGCGCCATCCTCCAGTGCCTGCAGGGGTCGCGGGCCGGGGACGTGCGGCGGCTGGTGATCACCGCCAGCGGCGGGCCGTTCCGCGGCTGGTCGGCGGAGATGCTGGCGGCGGCCACGCCGGCGGACGCGCTGCGCCACCCTACGTGGGACATGGGCGCCAAGATCACCATCGACTCGGCCACGCTGGCCAACAAGGCGCTGGAGGTGATCGAGGCCCACTTCCTGTTCGGCGTGGACTATGCGCGGATCGAGGCGGTGGTGCATCCCCAGTCCATCATCCACAGCATGGTGGAGATGGTGGACGGCTCGGTGCTGGCGCAGATGGGCTTCCCCACGATGGAGATCCCCATCCTCTACGCACTTTCGTATCCCGAGCGCCTGCCCTACGAGTGCCGCCGCTTCGACCCCGTGGCGGCGGGAACGCTGACCTTCGAGCCCGTGCGCGCCGACCGCTTTCCCGCCTTCGCGCTGGGGGTGGAGGCGGGGCGGCGGGGCGGAACCGCGCCCGCGGTGTACAATGCCGCCAAGGAGGTGGCGGTGCAGCACTTCCTGTCCGGCCGGCTGGGCTTTCCGGGGATCGCCGAGGCGATCGCGGAAACGTTGGAACGCTGCCCCGCCGCCGCGGCGCAATCGCTGCAGGACGTGCTCGAGGCCGACGCCCGGGCGCGCCGCACCGCTGAGGAATTCGTGCAGAGACTGGCTCCGTGCTGACGACAATCATCTCGACCGTCATCGGTCTTTCCGTTCTGATCCTGGTCCACGAGCTGGGGCACTTCCTGGCGGCGAAGGCCGTGAACATCCAGGTGCCGCGCTTCTCGCTGGGCTTCGGCGCGCGCCTGGCCGGCTTCCGCGTGGGCGAGACCGAGTTCGTGCTTTCGGCCATCCCGCTGGGCGGGTACGTGAAGATGGCGGGGATGGAGGACGACGAGGCCGCCGAGGCGCTGGAGGGCACGGGCGAGGACTACGTGGTGGACCCCGCGCGGACCTTCGACAGCAAGTCGCTGCCGGCGCGCACGCTGGTGATCTCGGCCGGCGTCATCATGAACCTGCTCTTCGCCTTCCTGGTCTTCACCGGCCTGTCGCTGGCGTACGGCGAGACGCTGCACCCGGTGACCCGCATCTCCACCCCGCCCGCGGCGCAGCTGAAGGGCGCCGGGCGCGTGCTGGCGGCGGTGCCGGACGGGGCCACGCTGGCCGCGGTGGGCGCGGAGCCGGTGAAGACCTGGCAGGACGTGGGCGGAGCGCTGGCGCGCGCCCCCGGCGGCCCGCTGGAGCTGCGCTTTTCCGACGCACCGCCGGTGACGCTGAACCTTCCCGCCTCGCAGGAGCAGCGCGCGGAGCTGCTGAACCAGGTGGAGCCCTTCCGCGAGCCGGTGATTTCGGACGTGGTCGCGGGCTCGGCGGCGTCGCGCGCGGGGCTGCGGCGGGGCGACCGGGTGGTGCGGGCCGACGGGCGCCCCGTGGGCTCGTGGCTGCAGCTGGTGGCGGCCATCCAGAGCCACGCCGGGAAGCCGCTGGCGCTGGTGGTGGAGCGCGCCGGGAAGCCGGTGGCGCTCACCGTGACCCCCGAGGAGCAGTCCGACAAGGACGCGCTGGGGAAGCCGGTGAAGGTGGGGAAGATCGGCGCGGCGCCCATGCCGGTGCCGTCCACGCACCGCAGGGTGGGCTTCGCGGAATCGGTGCGGACGGGCGCGGAGCAGACGTGGGGCGCGGTGGTGCTCATCGGCACGGTGCTGAAGGACCTGCTCACGGGCCAGCTGTCGCCCCGCAACATGGGCGGCATCCTTTCCATCGGCGAGGCGTCGGGGCAGACGGCGCAGATGGGGCTGGAGGTGTGGCTGGGGTTCATCGCCCTGTTCTCGGTGAACCTGGCCGTGCTGAACCTGCTCCCCATCCCCATCCTGGACGGCGGGCACCTGATGTTCCTGGCCTTCGAGGCCGTCCGCGGCCGCCCGCTCTCGGTGGAGGCGCGCATCCGCCTCTCGCAGGTGGGCTTGGTGATCGTGGTCGCGCTGATGATCTGGGCCAACGGCAACGACGTGGTCCGGCTGGTGTTCGGCCGCTAGCCGCGGCTTCCGCATCGCCATGGCGAAGCGGGCCCC
>NZ_DATIND010000037.1 GCF_035474595.1 Longimicrobium sp. | reverse complement strand
GTTCTCCCGAGGACGTACCAAGCCAACGCACTTCCGCACTTCCGCACTTCCGCACTCCCGCATAGGGGGCCGGTCATGGGAAGACGGTGGACGGAGGCTGGCCGCCGTAGGGCTTCGGCGTGCGCACCTCGGTGCCCTGCTCCTGCTTCTTCCCCTGCATGTGGTCCTGCCGCCCGGGCGCCACGTCCTTCCTGAGCTGGCCGGAGAGGGAGATCACGTACGCGGTGATCTTCCAGATCTGGTCGTTCGACAGGCGCGTGCCCCAGGCCGGCATCCCGTTGGGGCGCCCCTGCTCGATGGACTGGTAGATGTTCTCGGGCTGGCTCCCGTAGATCCACTTCTCGTCCATCAGCGGCGGCCCGATTCCCCCGCCGCCGTGGAAGTGGCACCCCACGCAGTTCATCTGGTTGTACAGGCTCTCGCCCTCGCTGACCGCGTAGGCGTTGGTCAGGTACGCGTTGCGCGCGGTGACCTCGGGCTGCGGCGGGCCGGGCACGAAGCCGCCCGACGTCTGCACCACCGGCCCCGGCGTGGCGCTGGGCGGCACCTCGCGGAAGTGGCGGTCCTCTCGCTGGCACCCGGCCAGCGCGGCCACGGCCATCACCGCGGCGAGGCGCGCCCCGCGCGAACCCGGAATCCTCACTGCCTCCTCCCTTCCACGCGGGGCACGCCGTAGTCGCGCAAAATGGCGTCGATCTCCGCCCGCCGGCGGACGATGATGGCTTCCAGCTGGCCGTGCAGCGGGTCGCCCCGGCGCGTGCCCATGGAGATGTCGAACACGAAGGGCATGAACGGGGGATCGATCTGCGGCTGCACCGGGGTGATCTCCATCTCCGCCGGCGCGCGCCGGCCGAAGTACCCCGCGAGCGGCCCCCACACGATGGCCACGTCCACCTCGCGGCGGGCGACGGCGTCGACGATCTCCGCGGGAGGATTCGGCTTGGCGTAGTCGCCGAAGACGGTGTAGCCCTTGAGGTTGCCCACCACGCCGCGGCGCGCCAGCGCGTGCACCGGCGGCGTGTTGAAGCCGTCGTCGCCCACGATCTGCACCCCGATCTTCAGCGTCCTGAGACGGGGATCGTCGAACGAGCGGAGATGGAGACCGCGGTCCCTGCGGGAGATGAAGACGTAGGACGAGCGATAGTACGGCCGCGTGGCCGCCACCATCTCCAGCGTGGTGGGAACGCCGATCACCACGTCGCACTTCCCCGCGCGGATGGTCTCGCGGAAGAAGCCGCGGCGCTGCGGCCACCAGGTGTAGCGCACCGTGGCGCCCAGGTCGCGCGCCACCAGCTGGGCGATGCGGTTCTCGAACCCCTCCCCCGCCCGGTTGGAGAAGGGCAGGTTGTTCGGATCGGCGCAGACTCTCAGCTCCCGCGCGGGGCGGGCGTCTGCGCGGGCGCACGCTCCCGCGCCCGTGGCCAGCATCAGCGCGAGGGCGAGCATCGGCGTGCCCGCGCGGGAGAGTGCGGGAGTGCGGAAGTGCGGAAGTGCGTGGGCCCGGCGCGCGAAGAAGCCGCGGAGCGCGCCGGAACGAGCGCACTCCCGCACTCCCGCACTCACGCACTCCCGCACTTTCGGCTCAGAGCGAGAACACATACAGCATCCCGCCCTTGGTGGTGTACTGCGGCAGGTCCTTCATGGCGTTCACGAAGCCCAGCGCGCCGGTGCTGTCGCGCGGATCCAGGCCGGCCGCCACGATGGCGCCGGACCAGCCGCCCACGCCCGAGAGGATGGCGATGTACTGCTTGCCGTCGGGCCCGCGGTAGGTGATGGGCTGGCCGATGATCCCCGAGCCGCAGCGGAACTGCCAGAGCAGCTTGCCCGTCCTCGCGTCGACCGCCTTGAACCAGCCGTCCATCGTCCCGTAGAACACCACGTCGCCCGCGGTCGCCAGCGCGCCGCTCCACACCGGCAGGAACTCGGTGTCCTGCCAGGCGATGCGGCCGTGCACCGGGTCCCACGCGGTCAGCGCGCCGCGGTAGCCGCCGTGGCCGGCGTACATCTTCACGTTGGCGCCCACGTACGGCGTTCCGGCGATGTAGCTGGCCTCGACCCCCTCGAAGTCCTGGCACAGGTTCTGGTGCGGAAGGTAGAGGAGCCCGGTGCGCGGCGAGAAGGCGCTGGGCTGCCAGTCCTTCCCCCCCGGCGCGGCCGGGCAGATGTCGCGGATCACCTTCCCCGTCTCGGGGTGCAGCGCCTCGTTCTCCACGGGTCGCCCGGTCTTCAGGTCCACCCCCAGCGTGGTGGTCACGTGCACGTACGGGTTGGCCGAGAGCACCTGGCCGGTGCCGCGGTCCAGCACGTACACGTAGCCGTCGCGCTCGGGGCGCACCAGCGTGCGCCGCGTCTGCCCGCCGATGGGCAGGTCCAGCAGCAGCTGCTCGTTCACCCCGTCGTAGTCCCACAGGTCGTGCGGGCTCCACTGGTAGAACCACACGGCGCGCCCGTCGTCGGGGCGCCGGGCGAAGATCCCCGCGGTCCACTTGTTGTCGCCCGGGCGCTGGTCGGCGTTCCAGGGGCCGGGGTTGCCGGTGCCGTAGTAGATCAGGTCCAGCGCGGGGTCGTAGCTGATCCACCCCCACACCGTGCCGCCGCCGATCTTCCACGCGTCGGGCGGCCAGGTGGTGACGCCCAGGTCCTTGCCGCGGTCCTGCGGGTAGAACGGCTTGAAGTCGGGGCCGATCAGCACCTCGGCGTCGGGGCCGGTGCTGTACGCGCGCCAGGCCAGCTTCCCGTCCGACAGATTCAGCGCGGTCAGCCACCCGCGCACGCCGAACTCGCCGCCGCTGTTCCCCACCAGCACCTTCCCCTTCACCACCAGCGGGGCCATGGTGATGGACTCGCCCTTGTTGTAGTCGGCCACCCGCGCCTTCCACGCCAGCGCGCCCGTGTTGGCGTCCACCGCCACGGTGTGCCCGTCCAGCGTGTTCCACACGATCTTCCCGTCGGCGAACACGGCCCCGCGGTTCACCACGTCGCAGCAGGCCACGCCCTGTGCCGCGCTGGCGGGCTGGGGGTCGTAGCTCCACTTCATGGGCGCGCCGGGCTTCGTCAGATCCAGCGCGTACAGGATGTTGGGGAAGGGGGTGACGATGTACATGGTATTGTTCACCACCAGCGGCGCGGCCTCGTGGCCGCGGTTCACGCCGGTGCTGAACGTCCACGCCAGCTTCAGGTTCGCGACGTTCGCCGCGGTGATCTGCGCCAGCCGGCTGAAGCGCGTGCTGGCGTAGTCGTGGGCGGGCATGGTCCACTGCCCGTCCTCGGTGGTGTCGGTGATGGCGCTGGCCAGCGGCGCGCCGCGCCCGCCGAACCGCGGCGCGGTTGCCTGCGTGCGGTTGTCTTTTCCGCCGCCGCACGCCGCCAGGGCGAGCAGCAGCGGAACGGCCGTGCGCCGGAGCTGGATCAGGTTCGTGGGACGCACCGATTTCGCCAGCCTCAAGAGGGTTGAGACCTCAGCCTGCGCGTGGCTCCCGCGGGGGGGCGGGAGAAACGGACGGGCGGGATGGGCCCCCATGCAACGGCCTCATCCCCACCAATTCCGCGCCCCGGGGCCATGCATAAGGTGTTCCATATGTCTACGGGTGTCTGGTTTCGCCGCGGGCCCGCGGCGGCCCCGCCCGCGCAAGATCCGCCGTCCCAATCACTTGGTGGGGCGCGCGGCTGCTACGTTCCGGGCGCGGTGCACGCCTTGCGAACGGGGAGCGATCCACGCGGCGCCCGCGCGCGCCCCGGCTTCCCGAACCCTGGCTCCACGCGCCCGTGAACCCGTCCGGCCCCTCACCGCCATCCACCGGCGACGGCGCGCTTCCGCCCGGCACCGGGCTGGGCGCCGCGCTCTTCGCGCAGTCGCCGTTCAGCACGGTGATCTACGACCCGCACGGCAGGCCGCTGGCGGTGAACGCGGCCTTCGAGCGGCTGTGGGGGGTCACGCTGGCCTCGGTGCCGGCCGGCTACACCGTGCTCGACGACCCGCAGCTCCGGGCGGCGGGCGCCATCCCCGCCATCCGCCGCGCCTTCGAGCAGGGCGAGACGGTGACCACGCCGCCGGTGCGCTACGACATCTCGCGCGTCTCCAGCAGCGGGAGCGGGCGGGTGCTGTGGACGCAGGGGTACTTCCACCCCGTGCGCGACGCGGCGGGAACCATCACCCACGTGGTCCTCACCCACATCGACCTCACCGAGCGCAAGGAGGCCGAGGAGGCGCTGGCCGAGAAGGAGGAGCGGCTGCGGCTGGCCCAGCGCGCCGCGGGGATCGGCACCTTCGACTGGCACATCCCCACCGCCCGGATCACCTGGACCGAGGAGGAGGAGGCGCTCTTCGGGCTGGCGCCGGGAGAGTTCGAGGGAACGGTCGAGGCGTGGGCGCGGCGCGTGGTTCCCGAGGACCGCGAGCGGATGGAGCGCGAGATGGCCGCGGTGATGGAGCGCGGCGAGCGGGAGATGGACTTCGGCTTCCGCATCATCCGGCCCGACGGCGAGGTGCGGTGGGTGGAGGGGAGCGCGGAGTTCTTCTACGCGGAAGACGGCACGCCGCTCCGGATGGTGGGGGTGAACGTGGACGTGACCGACCGCGTGCGGCTGGACCAGGCCGAGCGCGCCGCCCGCGCCGAGGCCGAGCGCGCCCGCGCCGCGGCCGAGGAGGCGAACCGCGCCAAGAGCGAGTTCCTGGCGGTGATGAGCCACGAGCTGCGCACCCCGCTGAACGCCATCGGCGGGTACGCGGAGCTGATCGAGATGGGGATCCGCGGGCCGGTGACCGGCCAGCAGCGCGAGGACCTGCGCCGCATCCAGCAGAGCCAGAAGCACCTGCTGGGCCTCATCAACGAGGTGCTGAACTACGCCCGCGTGGAGGCGGGGTCGGTGCAGTACGCGCTGGAGGACGTCTCCCTGGCCGCGGTCGCCGCCAGCGCGGAGGCCATGGTGCGCCCGCAGGTCCGCGCGCGCGGCCTTACCCTGGCCGTGGCGCCGATCGAGGGCGGGCTGGCCGGGCGCGCGGACCGAGAGAAGCTGCAGCAGGTGCTGCTCAACCTCCTGTCCAACGCGGTGAAGTTCACCGAGCCGGGCGGCTCCATCGTGCTGGAGTGGGAGGAGATGGGGGACCGCGTGGCCCTGCACGTGCGCGACACGGGGATCGGCATCGCGCCGGAGAAGCTGGAGAGCGTGTTCGAGCCGTTCGTGCAGGTGGGGCGCGCGCTGAACGCCCCCGCCGAGGGCGCGGGGCTGGGATTGGCCATCAGCCGCGACCTGGCGCGCGGGATGGGCGGCGACCTGGTGGCGGTGAGCGAGCCCGGCGCCGGCTCCACCTTCACCGTCCTCCTCCCGCGCGCGGCCAGCTGACGTCGATCTCACGCGGAGGCGCGGAGGCGCGGAGAACTCCGTTCGGCGATGAGCTCTCCGCGACTCCGGCGTCTCCGCGTGAGATCCTGCGATGCAGGCGACGTGCACCGCGCCCGGTCCGCCATTTGCGGCCGTGCGGGCGGGTCGATGCGTGGTCCCACCTGAAATCGGACGCAGCCGCGTGGCCGAATCTTCCGAAGAGCACCAGGGCAAGGACGAAGACCGCCCCGAGGGCGCGCCCGAGCTGAAGCAGTCCGAGGAAAAGAAGGCCGAGGAGGAAAAGTCGCTGAGCGCCGACATCACCTACGAGGTGATCCGGCGCGAGGGCGACGACGAGCTGGAGCGCTCCACCGGGGCGCTGGCGTGGAGCGGGTTCGCCGCCGGGCTGGCGATGGGGTTCTCGCTCGTGGCCGAGGGGGTGATCAGGAGCCACCTTCCCGCGGGGGCGGCGTGGGCGCCGCTCGTCTCCAAGCTGGGCTACTCGTTCGGCTTCCTGATCGTCATCCTGGGGAGCCAGCAGCTCTTCACCGAGAACACGCTCACGGCGGTGGTGCCGCTGATGGCGCGGCGCACGCGCGAGGTGTTCGGCCACGTGGCGCGGCTGTGGGGCGTGGTGCTGCTGGCCAACCTGCTCGGCGCGCTGGCGTTCGCCTTCGTCATCGGCCGCACCGAGCTGTTCAGGCCCGAGGTGCACCACGCCTTCCGCGAGATCGCGATGAAGGCGGTGGAGGCAGGGTTCTGGCTGACGGTGCTGAAGGCGGTGTTCGCGGGGTGGCTCATCGCCCTGCTGGTGTGGATGCTCCCGGCCGCGGAAACCTCGCACGTGCTGGTGATCGTGCTGATGACCTGGCTGGTGGGCGTCGGCGAGTTCGCGCACATCGTGGCCGGCGCGGTGGAGGTCTTCTACCTGGGCGTCACCGGCGCGCTGGGGTGGGGCGAAGTATTCGGCCGCTTCATCATCCCGACGCTGATCGGCAACGTGCTGGGCGGGGTGACGCTGGTCTCGGCGCTGAACCACGCGCAGGTCACGGCGGGCGGGGGGAAGCCGCACGGATGAGGAGATACTGGAGATTTGCCGCGCTTCTGATGTTCGCGGCGGCCCCGTTCCTGCGGTCCGCCGCCGCGGCCGCGCAGCAGCCGGTGGGAGACACGCTGCGCATCGGCCTGGTGCTCCCCGACTCGGCGTCGCGGACGAAGGAGATGGCGAGCGCCGCGCGCGGGGTGCGGATGGGGGTGGAAGAGGCCGCGCACTCCGCCGCGCTCTTCGGGCGCACGGTGACGCTGGCCGAAGGCGCGGACGCGGACCGGCTGGTGGCCGACGGACGGGTGCAGGCGCTGCTGGGCGGGTTCGGGGATGCGGAGTGCCGTGCGCTGCAGGGTGTCGCCCGGGCGCGCGGGGTGGTGTGGATCGACCTGGGGTGCGACGCCGACGCGCTGCGCGGGCGCGAGTGCGCGGCGGCCGGCTTCCACGTGGCCCCCAGCGCGGCGATGATGGCGGACGCGGCGGCGCAGGCGGCGGTGGCGGACGGGCGGGTGGAGGCGTGGGACGCGCGGCTGGAGCGCTTCGGCGCGGACCAGCTGAACCAGCGGTTCCGCGCGCGTTTCGGTGAGGGAATGGACTCCCAGGGGTGGGTGGGGTGGTTCGCGGTGAAGATGCTCTGGGAGTCCACCCTCCGCGCGCGCTCTTCGGCGCCGGACGCGCTGATGCGCTACCTGTCGTCCGACGCCGCGCAGTTCGACGGGCACAAGGGTCGCCCGCTCTCCTTCCGCGCGTGGGATCACCAGCTCCGCCAGCCGCTCTACGTCGTCTCCCCCGCCGCGCCCGACCCGGTGGAGGTGCCGCGCGCCGCGCCCGGAAGCGACACCCCGTCGCGCGACGTGCTGGACCGCCTGGGCACGCCGCGCGGCCGGACGGAGTGCGGGATCGGGGGGTGAGCTCGGGAGATGGGGATCGCAGCCGGTGCGGGAAAGGATCCTGCCCACGCCCGCCACATCGCGCCCTCTCCGGCCGGCTTAGGCCGTCCACCTCTCCCGTACCGGGAGAGGTAGCTGTCCCGGCATTCCGGCACGTCCGAACTGCTGGTGTGGTCAGAGGTTGCAGGGCACGCGGATGCGTGATGGCTCGCCTCGCCCGGTACGGGAGAGGGCGAGCGCTCCAAGGCGCGGGGAGAGGGCGCCGCGAATGCCGCCGAAGCGCGCCGAATCCATCTTTTTCCATCACCAGCCGCCCCACCGCCGCGCAGCCACCCCGGTGCAGATGCGTTCTCCGCTCCTCGCGCTCGCCCTCTCCATCTCCCTGCTCTCCCCCGCCCTGGCGCAGCAGCGCGCGCCGCTGGCGTTCGTGAGCAACGAGGGGTCGCGCGACATCACCGTCATCAACACGGCCACCAACCGGGTGGTCGTCACCATTCCCGTGGGCGTGCGGCCGCGCGGGATCCAGGCGAGCCCCGACGGGCGGCGCGTGTACGTGGCGCTCAGCGACGAGCACCCCGGCTCCACCAGCCGCGGCGACGCCATCGCGGTCATCGACGTGGCCTCGCGGCGGGTGGTCGCGCGCTACGCCGCCGGGAGCGACCCCGAGCAGTTCGCCGTGACGCCCGACGGTACGCGGCTCTACGCCTCGAACGAGGACGCGGGAACGGCGTCGGCCACCGACCTGCGCACCGGGCGCGTGCTGGCCACGCTGGTGGTCGGCATCGAGCCCGAGGGCGTGGCGGCCAGTCCCGACGGGCGCTGGATCTACGTCACCGCCGAGACGAGCAACACGGTGTCGGTGATCGACGCGCGCACCAACCGCGTGGTGAACAACATCCTGGCCGACCTGCGCCCCCGCGCCACCGCGTTTTCGCCCGACGGCGCCCGCGCGTTCGTGACCAACGAGGTGAGCGGCACCCTGGTCGTGGTGGACACGCGCACGCAGCAGGTGCTCCGCAGCGTGGAGCTGGAGCGCGGCGAGGGAAAGCCGGTGGGCGTGGTCGTCTCGCCCGACGGCGCGCGCGTCTACGTCGCCAACGGCCTCGCATCCGTCGTCACTGTGCTGGACGCGCGCACGCTGCGGCAGGTCGCCCGCGTCCCCGTGGCCCGGCGCCCGTGGGGGATTGCCATCACCCGCGACGGGCGGCGCGTCTACACCGCCTGCGGCCTGGCCAACGAGGTCGACGTCATCGACACCGCCACCAACCGCGTGGTCGCCCGCGTCGCCGTGGGCCAGCGCCCGTGGGGCGTCGCGCTCACCCGGTAGCGGGCAGGGCCGGGCGCGGAGCCGTTGCGCGAGGTGAGGCGGATCGCTATAACCCATTCCAATTCAATGCCTTAAGTCGGCACACCGAACCCGATTCGGCGGCACGGATGCTGCTAAGTCCGCAGGTCCGCGGACCCGCCCACGGGGGCCGCAGCCACACCAGCAGGAGATCCACGATGCCCAGGCGCGAGCTCACCAGCCCCCTTCGCCGGTGCCGCCTCGCGGAGCTGTCCCTTGGCTTTGCGTGATTTCACCGCGCCGGACGGCGCGGTGTGGCGGGTGTGGCAGGTGGCCCCCTCCATCGCCGAGGTCCCGGAGCGGCGGACGCGAGACCGCCGCAGCCCCGACCCGGTGCTGCGGTACAAGGGCGAGGAGCGCCGGCGGGAGGAGCGCCGCAAGGGCGTGGCCGCGCGGCGGTCGCTGCTGACGGGAGACTTCGAGCGGGGGTGGCTGGTGTTCGAGTGCGAGCACGGCAAGAAGCGCCTGGCCCCGCCGCCGGAGGGGTGGGACAGCTGCCCCGAGTGCGACCTGGTGGAGCTCTGGCGCCGCGCGCGCGACGTGCGGGGCGGCGGCTAGCTGCGTCCCGCTACACGCTTGCGGCGTGTTCGCCCACGCCGGCCGCGGCCTCCCGGGGCTGGTCCGGCAGGCGGCGCACCACCGGACTTGCGTCGCGGCAGAAGGCCCGCAGGTCGTCGTCGCTGCCGCTGGCCCACCCCGGCGGGATGGGGTGCAGGCGGCGCTTTTCTCCCGCGCATTCGAAGCAGAGCCAGCCCTCGCTCATCGCCTCGGGCAGGTGCTGCCGGGCGTGCGCGGGCCAGTCCGCATGCTGGCCGGGGACCACGTCCCACGCCTGCCAGGACGTGCCGTCGAGCCCGGTGAAGGAGCGCTCGGCCATGTGCTCAACCGCTTGGGGTGCCCGCATTTGCCTGCGGAACAGGCGGTGCACGAACTGTGCCCGCTCTGCACCGGAATCGCGTATCAGCTCGCATCAGCCGCCGAGCGCCGGGTTGCGCGCGGACGGTTTCCAACGCCATCCTGCGGACGCGCGGACGGCCGCGCATCTCCCATCCCCGTCTCCCCGATCGCACTCCATGAGCACCAGCGCGATGCCGCCGGGCACCATCCACATCCGCAACTTTCTCGGCGAGATCCGCGTCCGTTCCGAGCAGACGGGCGGCGGGCTGACGGTGGTGGAGCACACGCTGCCGCCCGGCTACATCGCCATGCCGCTGCACACGCACCAGCGCGAGGCGGAGACCACGTACGTGCTGGAGGGCACGCTGTGGGTGCAGCTCGGCAAGCGCGTGACGAAGCTCGGGCCGGGACAGAGCATCGCCAAGCCGGCGGGGGTGCCGCACACCTACTGGAACGAGGGAACGCGGCCGGCGCGCTTCCTGGACATGCTCACGCCCGGCGGGCTGGAGCCGTGGTACGAGGAAGTCGCCACCGTGATCCCCGCCCGCGGCGAGGTGGAGGTCGGCAAGGTGCTGGAGATCTCGCGCCGCTACGGCCTGGAGTTCGACATGGAGAGCCTGCTCGACATCATGTCGCGCCACCAGGTGGTGCTGGCGTGATATGATACCGAGCCGGGCGAAAAACATCAGTGCATCCGCCGACCACGTTCGCGGGCTGGGCACCCTCACCGGCGACTGAAGTCGCAGCAACAACTACGGGAAGCCTCGCAAACTGCGCGAGGCTATTCGGCTCGGAAGCCGGCTTCGGCTGCGGGAGATGCTTCCCTTCGGGCGAATGGAAAAAGGCCCGCGGACCGTTGCCGGTCCGCGGGCCTTTCGTCGTCGGTCCCGAAGTGCGTCAGGCGGTGAAGGAGCTGCCGCAGCCGCACCCGCCGGTGGCGTTCGGGTTGTTGAAGGTGAAGCCGCTCCCCTGGAAGGTCGACACGTAGTCGATCTCCGTGCCCTGCAGGTACTGCAGGGAGAACGGGTCCACGAACAGGCGGATGCCCTGCGACTCGAACGTCATGTCGTCGTCGCCCGGCTCGTCCTCGATGTTCAGCCCGTACTGGAAGCCCGAGCACCCGCCCGGCAGCACGCCCACGCGCAGGCCGGCCTTCTCGCCGGCGGCCTGCTCCTCGATGTATCGGCGAACCTCGCCGGCCGCCAGCTGCGTCAGCACAACGGGGCTGGCCGGGGCCTCGGTGGACACCGCCGCCGCCACGCTCTCAGTCTGCATCGCTGCCCCCTCTACTTGGAATGTCGAGGCGGGATAAATCCCGCTACATCAACGACTTGTACCCTCACCAACCCCGCAGGTTTCGCGCCGCGGAGTCCCCCGCGAAGGGTTGGTTCACGCATGAAGTATGGAGCCGTCCCGCGGGGGCGTCAATCCTCCCGCGTTGGGGCGCAAGATGGGCGGTTCCGGTGCGGGAGAGGCACCGCATCTCGTGACTCCTCCGCACACCCGCGAACGATGCGGCTTCTTCTCCGCCGCAACATGCGCTAGGTTGGGCACATCCCCTGATCTCCCTGCCGTTTCCCCGCCCCCCACGGCCCCATGCCGTACCGCCGCTTCCTCGGTCCGTTCCTGCTCGGCGCGCTGGCCATGCTCCTGCTGGTGGTGCTGGTGGTGTGGGCCGTGCCCCGCTGGCTCCCTCGCGGCGGGCTGGTGATCCGCATCGGCCCCGCGGCGCCCAGCCCGGCGGCTCCCGCCGTTCAGCCCGCGCGGCAGTCCATTCCTGACTCCGCATCGCAGCCTGCGGCACAGGCACCCGCACCGGCCGCACCCGGCCCCGCCGCAGAGCCGGCGGACGCCGCGGACCCGCAATCCCCCGACAGCGCGGTTGCGCCGATGTCCGCCGCGGCGGGGCTGCTGCTGGTGCCGGTGCAGGGCGTGCGGCCCTCGCAGCTCACCGACACCTACACGCAGGCGCGGGGACAGGGGCGGGTGCACGACGCGATCGACATCCCCGCCGCGCGGGGGACGCCCGTGCTGGCGACGGCCGAGGGAACCGTGCTGAAGCTGTTCCAGAGCGCGCGCGGCGGCACCACGCTGTACGAGCTGGCCCGCGACGGGCGGACCATCTACTACTACGCGCACCTGGACCGCTACGCCGCCGGCATGGCCGAGGGGAAGGCGCTGCGCCAGGGCGAGGTGATCGGGTCGGTGGGAAACACTGGCAACGCGGGCCCCGGCAACTACCACCTGCACTTCGAGGTCACCACCACGGCGGACCCGAAACGGTACTGGGCCGGCACGCCGCAGAACCCGTATCCGCTGCTGCGCCACGGCATCAGCCGCTGATCCCGCTGCGGCCGCGAGCCGTCGATCGGGGGCGCGGCCGATCCATCGTCATCCCCACGGGTGCAATCCCCTACCCCGCCCTGCTGGGCTGCCCCACAAGAAAGTCCCCACGCACCCGACTGACGCGCCCCCCTCGCGCCGGTAGCCTTCTCGCGACGGCAGGAACCCGCCCCGAGGAGGCGCACGATGAGAGCGATCCACCGAACCATCCGCACCGTGGGGCTGCCGCTGGCCGCGGCCATGCTGGCGCTTCCGGCGCCGGCGCAGTCGCGCGGGGCGCTCCCCTTCGCGCCGGGCGAGGCGTGCACCTACCGCGGCAGCGGACCGCTGGGGCGCATGGGCAGCGGCACCTTCGCGGTCGACGCGGAGCAGGACGGCGGGCGCCCCGTGTACCTGCTGCGCTTCGATTTCCGCGGGCGGCTGGGGATCGTGGGGGTGGAGAACCACACGCGGTCGTGGTTCGACCCGGCCGAGACGGCGTCGTTCCACTTCACCAAGACGGAGCGCTCGCCGGTTTCCACGAAGCGGCAGGACGTGCGCATGGACGTGCGCGCGCGCCGCTGGACGGGCACGCAGGAGGGCGGCGAGATGACGACCGCCGCGCCGCTCGACGAGCTGTCGTTCGTCTTCTTCCTGCGCACGCTGCGGCTGGCGGAGGGAGACAGCTACACCTTCGCGCGCCACTACGACACCGCGCGCAACCCGGTGCGGGTGCGGGTGATCGGCCGCGGGCGCATCCGTGTGCCCGCGGGCGAGTTCAACGCGGTGGAGGTGGAGATGCGGGTCCGCGACGCGCACCACTACAACCGTGAAGGGGTGATCCAGTTCCACTTCACCGACGACCCGCGCCACGTCCCCCTCCGCATCGAGTCGCAGATCCCCGTCGCGGGCCGCATGGTCCTCTCGCTCGAGGCGATGACCGCGACGTGCGGCGGCGCGACGACGGGCGCCCGGGCGACGGACGAGTAAAGTGCGGGAGTGCGTGAGTGCGTCGGGGATCGGGCGACTGATTAACAGCAGGTGTCATACGGGTCAACGGAGTCAACGGAGAACAGCTCCGGTGGCTCCGCTGGTTTTTGATATCGATGGGAGAAGATTCGCGAAAATGCGACTGAAGTCGCGGCGTCGCGGCTACAAGGGCACGCAGTCCGCCTTCGCGGACTTCTCCGTGCGAGCCAGGCCATCGGCGCGTCTCCCTGGCGCCGCGCCCTCTCCGGCTCGCCTAGGCTCGCCACCTCTCCCGTACCGGGAGAGGTAGCCATCACGCATCACCGGCACACGTAAGCATCCGTGTTACCAGAGGTTGCAGGACGCAGGAATGCCCCCCTCGCCCGGAACGGGAGAGGGCGAGCGCTCTAAGGGCGCGGGGAGAGGGCCCATCGGCGAGCACCGCCGCCAGATGAGCGAAGATGACGCGCGGCTCACCAATCCCCCCGCACTCCCGCACTCCCGCACTCCCGCACTCCCGCACTCCGTCCGTCCCTCACCCGCCCGTAGGGAAATCCCCCGCACCCTCGTCTCCATTCCCTTCCCCGCGCGCCCGGCGGGTAGTCCCGCGCACCACACGAGGTCGGGCCGTTCGCCCCGCACGCGGTGCGGTTGCACGCCGACAGGTGGGCGCCCGGCGGGGGACTAGACTTGTCACCAGTTGGAGCGAGGGCCGCGGTGGCCCCGCGGAAGGTGGAACCCGGAAGGAGACCGAGAGATGCGCAAGAGCCTTGTGCTGGGATCGATGCTGGTGGTGCCCGTCCTCGCGGCGGCCTCGCTGGCTCCCCTGTCCATGCAGCCCGGCAGCCGCGTGTGGGTGGACGGGACCTCCACCACCCGCTCCTGGCACTGCGAGTCCACGCACGCGGTCGGCAGCGCCGCCGCCAGCACCACCGACCTGGCGCAGCTGGCGAACGTGGGCAGCGCCTCGGTGACGGTGCCGGTGGCCACGCTCGACTGCCGCAACAACACCATGAACGGCCACATGCGCAACGCCCTGAAGGCCGCCGAGGCCCCCGAGATCCGCTTCCGCGCCACCTCGGTGAAGGTGAACGCCACCGGCGCCGACGCCGGCACCGCCGAGATGGCGGGCACGCTCTCCATCGCCGGGCAGGAGCGGCCGGTGACGATCAACGCCACGGTGGCGCGCGAAAACGGCCAGGTGCGCGTGCGCGGCAGCAAGCGCATCACCATGACCGAGTGGGGCGTTCGCCCGCCCTCGCTGATGCTGGGCACGATGAAGGTGGCCCCCGCCGCCACGGTCGGGTTCGACGTGGTGCTGAAGCCCTGAACGAGTGAATCCGGGCGGCGGTCCCTACCGCCGCGATGAAGTCCCGGGGGCGCACCTCCGCGCCCCCGCCGAGACCCGAGGCTCCTGAGTGGAGACGGAACGATGAGAACCACGACTCGTGTGCTGCTCCCGGCCCTGCTGGCCGCCCTGGCGGCCGCACCGGTTGCGGCGCAGAACGACACCCCGGGCGGCGGCACGCAGCCCGTCCCCAGCGACTCGGCCAAGGTCGAGGCCGCGCAGACCTTCTTCGCCGGCGCGCAGCAGATCCCCATCCAGAACTACCGGCCCACCGACAAGCGCGGCCTGAACATGTTCGAGGCGCCCAAGAACGACGGCGTTCCCTACGACGGCTTCAAGCTCCTGCTGGGCGCGGCGTTCACGCAGCAGTTCCAGACCATCGGCCACAGCAACACCGCCGGGCCGAAGGTGGTCGGCGGCGTGGACCAGAACGCGCTGGTCGAGATCGGCCCCGGGTTCAACAACGCGGTGGCCAACCTGTACCTCACGGCCCAGCTCGCCCGCGGCATCAGCGTGCACATGACGAGCTACCTGTCGAGCCGCCACCACAGCGAGACGTGGGTGAAGGACGGCTTCATCCTGATCGACAGCTCGCCGGTCGACGTGCCGCTGCTGAACGGCATCATGAAGTACACCACGCTGCGGGTGGGCGAGATGGAGCTGAACTACGGCGACAGCCACTTCCGCCGCACCGACAACGGCAACGCGGTCTACAACCCGTTCGTCGGCAACCTGATCATGGACCCCTTCACCACCGAGGCGGGCGCCGAGGTGTACGTGCGCAGCAACGGCTTCCTGGCCATGGGCGGCATCACGGCCGGCCAGCTGCACCCGTCGGTGACGGACCCGCGGCACCGCACCCCCTCGTTCCTGGGCAAGCTGGGCTTCGACCGGCAGCTGACCCCGGAGCTGCGCCTGCGCCTGACGGGCTCGGTGTACACCAACCCGCATTCGACCGAGCAGAACCTGTTCAGCGGTGACCGCGCCGGCTCGCGCTACTACTTCGTGATGGAGAACGCCGCGCCGACGAGCACCGAGAACGCCACGCTGCGCTCGGGGATGCTGAACCCGGGGATGAACTACGCGCTCACCTCGTGGGTCATCAACCCCTTCGTGAAGTTCAACGGGCTGGAGCTGTTCGGGCAGATCGAGCAGGCGCACGGCCGTGCCAGGACCGAGACGGAGAACCGCACCTGGAAGCAGTACGCGGTCGACGCCACCTACCGCTTCCTCCCCGGCGAGCCGCTGTTCGTGGCCGCGCGGTACAACACGGTGCGCGGGCCGCTGGCCGTCGCCACGCCCACCACTCCGCTGGGCGGCGACGTGGGCGCCGACCGCTGGCAGGCGAGCGCCGGCTGGTACATCACCGACAACATCCTGCTGAAGGGCGAGTACGTGACGCAGAAGTACACCGGCTACGCCGACACCAGCATCTTCAACGGCGGCAAGTTCAACGGCTTCATCTTCGAGGGCACGGTCGCCTTCTGATCGCCGCCGAAGCGTGGGCAGTACGGCAGGGAGAGGGAGATGGGTGAGCGGAGCGGGGATCCCGGGTGGGTTCCCGCTCCGCTTTTGCCTCACGCGGAGACGCGGAGTCGCGGAGAACTCATCACGCGGTGAGTTCTCTGCGTCTCCGCGTCTCCGCGTGAGATCCAGCGATGTCAGAGACGCGGGATGATGTCGAGGAGCGACGGGAGGATGGGGATGCCCAGCCGCTCCGCCTCGTCGACCTCCGTCTGCGGGCTGCGGACGAGGAGGGCGGAGGCGCCCAACTCGCGCGCCGCGGCCACGTCGCGCACGCGGTCGCCGACGAGCCAGGAGCGCGCGAGGCCGATGCCGTGCTCGTCGGCGGCGCGGAGGTACATCCCCGCGCCGGGCTTGCGGAGGTGGTGGGGATCGGGATCGCCGGGGGCGAGCGGGCAGTGGTACTCGGCATCCAGCCGCGCGCCCTCCGCCGCGAGCAGCTCGACCAGGCGGCGGTGGACGGCGGCGTAGTCATCCTCCCCGAACATCCCCCGCCCGATGCCGGACTGGTTGGTGACGAGCACGACGAGCCATCCCGCCTCGTTCAGCCGCCGCACCGCCTCCGCCGCGCCGGGAAGGAGCGCGACGCCGGCGGGGTCCGCCAGGTAGTGGCGGTCCTCGATCAGCGTCCCGTCGCGGTCCACGAACACCGCGCGCCGAGCGGCATCGGCCATCGGCAAAACCCGATCAGGCGAAAGAGTCATAGGGGGATCTGGCAATCACCCGTGCATTACAAACGCACAGAGAGACGTCATCGTGAGGCCGGCCACACCGATGTTGCCCCGCACGAGCGGTTGCAGGCCGAAGGATCTATAAGCGAGGTCGCACGTCCGCTTCCTGATTGCACGATCGATCGCCCAACCCCCGGTCAGTGCGTCTCGTCGAGTCACGTGCTGCCGCGGCTAGGGATCCTTCGGCCTGCCGCCTGTTGTGCAGTCGTGAACGACCGTGTGGCCGGCCTCAGGATGACGTCGGGTGGGGGCAGTGTGGAAGCATCGACTCAACGTCGGGATCGGGTACGAGCGTGGCATCGGAAAGAGGGCGAGACAGCTTGATGTCTCGCCCTCTTTCCCTGTTCCCTGTCCCCTGTTCCCTATCCCGCCGTGATGTTGAACCCCGCGTCCACGTACATCGTCTCGCCGGTGATGCCGCTGGAGAGGTCCGAGGCCAGGAAGAGCGTCGCGCGGCCCACCTCCTCGGGCTCGATGGTGCGCTTCAGCGGCGCGCGCTCGCCGGTGATCTTCATCAGGTCGCGGAAGTGCGCCACGCCGCGCGCCGCCAGCGTGTTCACGGCGCCCGCGCTCACCGCGTTCACCCGCACCCCGCGCGGGCCCAGGTCCACGGCGAGATAGCGCACCGACGCCTCCAGCGCCGCCTTGGCCACGCCCATCACGTTGTACCCGGGCACCGCCTTCTGCGAGCCGTAGTAGCTCATGGTGACGATGCTGCCGCCACCCTCCATCATCGGCGCGAAGCGGCGCGACAGGGCGACCAGCGAGTAGGCGCTGATGTCCATGGCGGTGGCCCAGTCGGCGCGCTGCGTCTCGATGAACGCGTTGGCCATGGCCGTGGCGGGAGCGTACGCCACCGAGTGCAGCAGGAAGTCCAGCCGCCCGCCGAAGAGCTGCTCCACGCCTTCGTGGAGCCGGTCGATCTGGTCGTCCTGCGTGACGTCGAGGTCGAAGAGGGGCACCTCGCCCATCTCGGCGGTGGTCTTCACCACGCGGTCGCGCATCACCTCGCCCTGGTAGGTGAAGGCGAGCTGCATTCCCGCCGCGGCCAGCGGGCGGGCGCAGGCCCAGGCGATGGAGTTGCGGTTGGCCACGCCGACGATCAGGCCCTTCTTTCCGGCGAGGAGACCCGCCAGCGGTGCGCTTTCGGACATGGGAGGGGTTTCGGTCAAGGGAAGAGAACCGGTTCTCGGTTGATTTCGTTGTGTTCAGCGCCGCTCGCGCGGCGGCACGGCCACCGGCGCGGGCGACGTCTGCGGGCGCGGCGGCGCGGGCGGAGCCGGTGGCGGTGCGGCCGGGCGCGCCGCGGGAGTTCGCGCCGCGGCCGTGTCGCCCCGGGCACGCACGCTGTCGGCGGGCGTGGCGGGTGCGGCGGGCGGCGCGGGCGGCGCGGCGCGCGCGGTGCGGAGCTGCACCTCGCCGCCGCCGGCCAGGCCCACCAGGTTGCGGACGCCGGTCACCGTCACCGTGTACTGCGCATCGGGCGCCAGGGCGCTGGCCGTGCGCACGAACAGCGACTGCGACGGAACCGGCTCCGTGGGCCGGGGACGGGCGGGCGGCGTGGTGTCGCGGCGCGCGGCGGCGGCACGGCCGGTGTCGCGGCGGGCCGCGGCGCCGGTGTCGGCCGGGGCGCTGTCCGACGGGAAGGCGCCCACCCGCACCTCGCGCACGGCGACGGCGCCGTTCGGGCCGGTCACCGTCACCTGCGCGGGCGCCAGCGGCTGCGCGGGGTCCAGGAAGTCGTCGAAGCGGATCTCGATCACGTCTTCCGCGCCCGCCGCCGTGCCCGCCTTGGGCGCGGTGCTGTCCGGAGCCAGCAGCGCCAGGCGGCGCGACTTCGCCGTGTCGGCGCGGGTGACGCGGATGGTGGTGGTATCGCGCGCCTCGTAGGGCTGCAGCGCCTGGTCGTGGTTGGTGTCGTTGTAGGCGCGGACCTGGTAGTCGCCCTCGGGAAGGTACATCAGCGTCCACCGCCCGGCGCTGTCGGGCCGCGTCTCGTACAGCGTGGAGTCGGGCTGGTGGATCACCTCCACCCGCGCCCCGCGCGCCGCCTCCAGCGTGGTCCGCAGCACCACCTGCCCCGTGGCCACCGTGGGGATGATCTCCGGCCCGGTGGAAAAGACCAGCGTGGACGGCGTCCTGGTGGTGTTGCCGAAGAGGTCGGTGAGGCCGGGATGCACCGTCACCTGGTAGACGCGGTTGGGCTCCCAGCCGCGCCGCAGCTCCACGCTCACGTTGTGGCCGCTCTTGCCGACGGCCACGCTGCTGGTGCGCGGGCTCACCGTCACCAGCGTGTCCACGCCGCGCGCGGAGAGGCCCTCGTCGTACACGAAGACGACGGGGCCCAGGTACGAGCGCATGCGGGCGAAGGTGTCGGGGCGCGTGGTCTCCAGCACCGGCGGCTCGGTGTCGGCGACGCCGCCCGGGGGCGCCTCGATGTGCGCGCAGGCCCCGGCCGCGGCGATCGCCGCCGCGGCCGCCAGCTTCGCGGCCAGGGACCGCGTCACTGCACGCCCTCCAGCGCCGACAGCTTGCCGCGCAGCTTCTCCAGCTGCTCGCGGTAGCCCGCCAGCTTCTCGCGCTCGCGCTCCACCACCTCGGCCGGCGCCTTCGCCACGAACCCCTCGTTGGCCAGCTTCTTCTCCGTCCCCGCCGCGAACCCGTCGATACGCGCGGCCTCGTCGCGCAGGCGCTGGCGCTCGCGGTCCAGGTCGATCACCCCCTCCAGCGGGAGGAAGAGCTCCGTCCCCGAAGGCAGCACCGCGCTGGCGCCCACGCCGCCGTTCGCGGCGCCGAAGGCCAGGTCGTCCACGCGGGCCAGGTCCAGCAGCGCGCGGCGGCCGGCCTCCAGCGTCGCGCGCACCGCGTCGTTCGCGGGCACGGCGCGGAGCGGGACGCGCACGCCGGGCTGGATCCCGTACTCCTGCCGCATCCGCCGCACTTCGACGACGACCTCCTGCAGCTCGGCGAAGGCGGATTCGGCCGCGGCGTCGTCCCACGCCTCCACTGGCTCGGGCCAGCTCGCCACCATCAGCGACGGCGCCTCGACCACGGCGTGCGGCAGGCGCTGCCAGACGACCTCGGTGATGAAGGGCATGATGGGGTGCAGCAGCCGCATCGCCCGGTCCAGCACTTCGGCCAGCACGGCCTGCGCGGCGCGGCGGCTGGCGTCGCCCGCGTCGCCGTACAGGCGCGGCTTGGCCATCTCCAGGTACCAGTCGGCCAGGTCGCCCCAGAAGAAGTCGTAGGCGCGCTGCCCGGCGTCCTGGAAGCGGAAGCGCTCCATCGCCCCCGTCACCTCGCGCGTCGCGGTCGACAGGCGCGAGAGGATCCAGCGGTCGGCCAGCTCCAGCGAGTCCGCCACCTCGTCGACGGGGACGCGCTCGGCGTCGCCCAGCGTCATCAGCGCGAAGCGGCCGGCGTTCCACAGCTTGTTGGCGAAGTTGCGGCCGGGGCCGAAGGCCAGCTCCAGGTCCTGGTAGTTCAGGTACTGGTCCATCCCCGGCCCGGCACCGGTGATCACGGTGTAGCGCAGCGCGTCGGCGCCGAAGCGGTCCACCACCTCGATGGGGTCGATCCCGTTCCCCAGCGACTTCGACATCTTCCGGCCCAGGTGGTCGCGCACCATCCCGGTCAGGTACACGTCGCGGAACGGCACCTCGCCCATGAACTCGATCCCCGCCATGATCATGCGGGCGATCCAGAAGAAGAGGATGTCCTGCCCCGAGACCAGCGTCGAGTTCGGGTAGAAGCGCGCCAGGTCCGGCGTCCGTTCCGGCCAGCCGAGGGTGGAGAACGGCCAGAGCCACGAGCTGAACCAGGTGTCCAGCACGTCGTCGTCCTGCCGCACTGCGCCGCCGCACCGGGGGCACGCGTCGGGGTCCTCGCGGGCCACGATGGTCTCCGCGCAGCCGGGCGACTGGCAGTACCAGACGGGGATGCGGTGCCCCCACCAGAGCTGGCGCGAGATGCACCAGTCGCGGATCCCCGTCAGCCAGTTCTCGTACGTCTTGCCGAAGCGCTCGGGGTGGAAGCGCACCTTGCCGTCGCGCCACGCCTGCAGCGCGGGCCCGGCCAGCGGCGCCATGCGCACGAACCACTGGTCGCTGAGCCGCGGCTCCACCACGGTGTCGCAGCGGTAGCAGTGGGGCACGGCGTGGGTGTGCTCCTCCGTCTTCTCCAGCAACCCCAGCTCCGCGAACGCCGCGACCACGGCGCGGCGCGCCTCGAAGCGGTCCATCCCGCGGAAGGCCTCGGGCGCGGCGTCACTCATCTCCGCGTCGGGCGTCATCACGTCCAGCGCGGGCGCGCCCACGCGCTGGGCCACCTCGAAGTCGTTGGGGTCGTGCGCCGGGGTGATCTTCACCGCGCCCGAGCCGAACTCCGGGTCCACGTACTCGTCGGCCACGATGGGAATGCGGCGGCCGGTGAGCGGAAGGTCGATCTCCGCGCCCACCAGCCGGGCGTACCGCTCGTCCGTGGGATGCACGGCGACGCAGGTGTCGCCCAGCATCGTCTCCGGCCGCGTGGTGGCGACGACGATGTAGGCGCGCCCGTCGGGAAGGCGCGGCAGACCGTCCGCCGGAGCGTCGGCGGCGAGGGGATAGCGGAGATGCCAGAGCTTCCCCTGCGTCTCCTTCGGCTCGGCCTCCTCGTCGCTGAGCGCGGTGAGGCAGCGCGGGCACCAGTTGATGATGCGGTGGCCGCGGTAGACCAGGTCCTTCTCGTACAGGCGGACGAACACCTCGCGCACGGCGCGCGACAGCCCCTCGTCCAGCGTGAAGCGCGCGCGCGGCCAGTCCAGCGAGCTGCCGATGGCGCGCAGCTGGTCGTAGATGCGCCCGCCGGTCTCGTGCACGAAGTCCCACACGCGGCCCACGAACGCCTCGCGGCCCAGGTCGTCGCGGGTCTTCCCCTCCCTGGCGATCACCCGCTCCACCACGTTCTGCGTGGCGATGCCGGCGTGGTCGCTGCCGGGGATCCAGAGCGCCTCCATCCCCTGCATGCGGCGCCAGCGGACCAGCGCGTCCTGGATGGTGTTGTTCAGCCCGTGCCCCATGTGCAGGGGCGCCGTGACGTTGGGCGGGGGGATGGGGATGACGTACGCGGGGCGGCCGGACTGCTCGTCGGCATGGAAATACCCGGCCTCCTCCCACCGGCGGTAGAGGGAAGCTTCGTTCTCTTTCGGGTCGTAGGTGGACGGCAGCGCCTCGGCCACGTTCGCACAGCTCCGGTGAAAAACGGGGCCGCTTTCGGGCCCCGCGAAGTCGCAACAGATGGAAACGTGGAATGTTACCGGGGGGTAGGGGGATGGTCAAGCGACCGCGGGGCGCGGCGAGGTGAGCGGGGGATGAAACATCGGCCCCCGGCGGAGCGGGAAGCGGTGCGCGGAAAGAACCTGCGGCGTGGACCCGGCGCCGCGGCCCTCTCCCCCCGGCCCCTCCCCCAAAACTGCCTGGGGGAGGGGGAGACCTCATCGCGAGGAGAGCCTTTCGGCGCGAGTCGGAGAAATCCTGCTCGCCTGGCTGGCCCCCTCCCCCGGCCCCTCCGCCCGCTCCGCGGGGGAGGGGAGAACTCAGCGCGGAAGACGGCTTTGGAGCCGGCGGGGATGCTTCCTTGGGCCTCGCGCCACGAAGAAGTCCGACGAGTGCTCAACACCCTGCGCGCCCCGTCCGAAGTTACCCTCTCCCGTTATCGGGAGGGGGCGAGCGCTCTCAGGCGCGGGGGGAGGGCCCCGCGGCGGGCACGCCAGCCCGCATCACACCACCGCCGCGCGGCTCACCGATCACGCACTCCCGCACTTCCGCACTCATCTTTCATCCCCTTCCGGCACCGGCACCGGGGCGATGAACACCTTGTTGCGGATCTTCTGCAGGATATGTTCGTACATTCGTTTGCCCTTCTCGGCGGTGGCCCGCGTGGGCTCGCCCACCGTGCCCGGGCTCTCGTCGGGAAGCGCGCGGCCGGCGGGCGACATGCACCGCTTCAGCAGGGCCTCGTCGAGCACGAAGTCGCGCGCGCGGTCCATCCGCACCGCCGCCGGCCGCAGGTGCAGGAGCAGCGAGGTCAGCACCTCGCCGGCGTGCTGGGGCCCCTTCTCCCCGTCCAGGAATTGACCCAGGTCCACCGACAGCGCCGACACCACGCGCACCCGCGCGTTCTCCGCCCGCACCGTGGCCACCGCCTCCACGTGCGGGTCGTGCGTGCTGGCGGTGATGAAGATGAACTCGTGCACCCCCTGGCAGCTCCAGTCGCTCACCAGCTCGTTCAGCGCGCGGTGCAGCGTCTTCCCACTCACCCCCGCCGCGCCCGGATAGTCGCGCTCGGAGAGGACGTTCACGCCGTAGTGCAGCGTGGGCGCGCGCAGCACCCCGAACTCGCGCGACAGGTCGGCCGCCAGCGCCTCGGCGACGACGGTGGCCGCGCCCACGGGAAGGTGCGGCCCCTGCTGGTCGCACGCGCCCACGGGAATCAGCAGGCGGCGGTCAGTCGCGAGATGAGCCGCCACCTCGGTCCACGGCAGGTCGGCCAGGGCCCAGCTCCGCGGGGTGGGCGTGGGTGAGGTCATGAACGCTCCGGCTGCGGTTTCGCGGCGCCGCCCCGCCCCGCGCCCGGTGGCGGCGTGGATCGGCGGATGGATCGCGGTGGTGGCGCTGGCGGCGTGGATGCTCCGGCTCTCGCCCTTCCCCCTCGTGGTCGCCGCCCTGGGAACGGTGGCGTGGGGATTGTGGGCGCCGGGACGGACGCTGCGCGTGGCGGGGCTCGCCGCGCTGGCCGCCGGGGTCAGTATAGGGGGCGCGGTGCAGTTTCGCCTCCACCGCGTCTCCGCGCACTGGGACCTGGTGCGCTACACCGCCGAGGAGCGCGCCGGCGCCGAGCTGAGCCAGGGGCTGAACGAGATCTTCGACCGCGGCGCCGCGGCGGTGGACAGCGCCGCCGCGGTGGACAGCGCGGCATCGGGCGCCGGGCGCCGCGAGCCGCGCGCCACCGTGGGCTACTTCCGCCGCCTGGAGGAGCAGCGGCGCCGCGCCGGCGTCACCGCGCTGGCCGTCTACCGCCCCGACGGCGCGCCGCTGGCGTGGGCCGGCGAGCACCGCGGCAACCTTCCCGACTCGGTGAGCAGCGGGCTGCTGGAGTCGTCGTTCTCGGCCGGGCCGCTCTTCGGCTACCTGTACTTCACCCGGCGCCTGGCGGGCGACCGCGTGGCCGTCGCCGCCATCCTGCTGGAGTCGCACGTGGCGGTGGGCGAGGGGACGCGGCCGTTCGCCGAGGGGTTCGCGGAGCGCTTCGGCGTCACGCCGCGCTTCACCACGCCGGAGCGCGCGCAGGGGCGGCCGGTGTGGGACTGGTCCACCGGGAGCCACAAGATCCTGAGCGCGGTCTTCGCCACCATCACGCAGGAGCGCTGGCGCGCCCGCGTGGTCACCCGCGGCCGCGCGGCCGTGGGCGGGGCGCTGGCGATCGCCATCCTCCTTCTCGCCGTGGCCTGGTACCGCGCGCGGAGCGGCCCGTCGGGCATCCCCGTGGGCGTCATCACCCTCACCCTCCTCCTGGTCTCGGCGGGGGGGATCGCGGGCTCGGAAGGCATCTTCTCCCCCCTCTCCTTCGTCCTCCCGCTGCCGGGGGACGTGAACCTGGGGCAGCTGCTGATCCTACTCTGCGGCGGCGCGGTGTGGCTGCTGTCGCGGCGGCGGACGCCGAAGCTCATCGCCATCCTCCCCTTCGCCGTGCGCATCGCCGTGGCGGCGGGGACGCTGGTGCTGGCCGTGTGGCTGGTGCGCGAGTCCGCGTCGCCGGGCGTGCTGGCAGCGCGCGCGGCGGGGGGGCCGCCGCTCTTCATCGCCCTCTCCGTCCTCTGCGCGCTGCCGCTGCTGGCGCTGCTGGGGCGGCCGGAGCGCACACCGTCGCGGCGGACGCGGGCGGCGCTGGTGGCGCTGTCGATCGGCACGGCGGCGGCGCTGGCGGCGGCGCTCTGGCTCTGGTGGCAGCCGGGGCGGCAGGCGCCGGTGTGGTCGCCCGCGCTCTGGGCCATCCCCTTCGCCTTCGCGGCCGCGGGGATGACGCGCGCGCAGGTGGGGCGCGGCGCGCTCCTCCCGTGGATCGTGGTGGGGTGGATCGGCGCCTCGCTCTCGCTCTCGCAGCTGTGGACGCTGCACCAGAACGCGCGGCTGCAGGAGGCCGACCGCGAGCTGGCGCGGCTGGGGGTGAAGCCGGACCCGTTCCTGGACTTCCTCCTGCGCCAGTTCGCCGAGAAGGTGCTGTTCTACGCCGCCGAGGGGCGCGAGGGGGTGAGCCTCCTGTACCAGGCGTGGGTGGAGGGGGGATTGGCGAAGGAGGGGTACGAGGCGCGCGTCACCCTGTGGGACCGCGACGTGGCCGCCGCCGAGCTCCGGCTGTCGGACGCGGCGGAGATCCCGCCGGAGCGGGTGGACGAGGTGCTGCAGTCCGCGCGGGCCAGCGAGGAGCCCATCGTCCAGCGCTTCACCGACCTGGACCAGCTGCAGTACCTCCTCGTGGTCCCCCTCGCCGGGGGGCGGACGGTGACGGTGGCCGTCCCGCCGCGCCGGCACCTGGGGCGCGAAACGGCGCTGGCGCGCTTCCTGGACCCCGCGGGGCAGGCGGAGGGCGACGAGGGCGCGGCCACCCTCTCCCTCGTCCCCGCCGCGGAGGCGCACGCCGATGCGCCCGCGGGTACGATGCGCTGGGTTCCCGCGGAGGCCGGGTGGCGGAGCGAGGCGGTGGTGCAGTTCCCCGGCGGACCGATGCACGCGCACCTCACCGTCCCCACGCCGTCGCGGGGGATCCTGCTGGCGCGCGCGCTGATCGCCACGGTGCTGATCCTGGGGGTGATGACGGTGCTCTGGGCGCTGGCCCGCACCCTCTGCGGCGAGCCGCTGGGCCTCGCCAGCGGACAGTGGGGATGGTTCTCGACGTTCCGGGGACGGCTTACGCTGGCGCTCTTCATCTTCTTCCTGCTGCCGATGGCGGCGTTCGGCGAGACGGCGTACCGCGCGCTCAGCCGCGAGTTCGTGCGCACCGCGTCGGCGCTGGCCGACCGCGGGCTGGCGCAGGCGGCGGAAGAGGTGAACGGCGCCAGCATCGGCGAGCTGTCGCAGCACTTCGGGGCCGACTACCTGCTCTACCACCGCGGCGTGCTGGCCGAGGCGGCCACGCCCGAGGTGATCGACCTGGGGCTCTACCACGCCTGGCTCCCGCCCGCCATCTACCTGGACTTCACCGTCGGCGAGGCAGCCACCGAGCACGAGGAGCGGCGCCTGGCCGGCCGCGAGTACCTGGTGGCCTACCGGGGCGTGGGCGAGAACGACGTCCTCGCGTCCCCCGTCCCCCTGGCCACGGGGGAGATCGCGCGGCGGCAGCAGGAATTGTCGGACGTGATCCTCCTGGCCGTGCTCTTCGGCGCGGCGTTCTCCATCGTCCTCTCCCTCCTGGTCGGCCGCGCCCTCTCGCGCCCGATCGACGCGATGAGCTCGGCCTCGGCCGCGGTGGGCGAGGGCGATCTGCGCGTCCGTCTTCCCGGGCGGCGGCGGGACGAGTTCGGGGGACTGTACCGCTCGTTCAACCGCATGGTGCGCCGCCTCCGCCACGCGCAGTCGGCGCTGGTGCGCGAGACGCGGCGCACCGAGGCGATCGTGGCCGAGGCGGGGACGGGCGTCGTCGCGCTGGACGCGTCCGGCCGCGTTGCCCTCATCAACCCGCGCGCGGGGCAGATCCTGGGCGTGGAGCTGGCCGCGGGCGACCACATCCCCGAGGACCGGCCGCTCCCCGCCGCGGTGGCGGCCACGGTGCGCGCCTTCCTGGCCTCGGGCCCGCGCGAGCTGGCGGAAGAGCGCGAGGTGGACGGGCGGGTCGTGCGGCTTCGTCTGCGGAGATTGCCGGTGGAGGAGGGCGCGCGCGGCGCGGTGCTGGTGCTGGAGGACGTGACGGCGGAGATCCGCTCGGCGCGGGTGCTGGCGTGGGGCGAGATGGCGCGGCAGGTGGCGCACGAGATCAAGAACCCGCTCACCCCCATCAAGCTGGCGGTGCAGCACGTCCGCCGCGCGTGGGGCGACGGGCGCGACGACTTCGGCACCATCCTGGACCGCAACGTAGACGCGGTGCTGCGCGAGATCGACCGGCTGGGCGAGATCGCGCGCGCCTTCAGCCGCTTCGGCACCCCCAGCGAGAGCGCGGGCGAGCTGGAGACGGTGGACGTGCGGCGCGTGGCCGAGGACACCCTGGCCCTCTACCGCGGCGGCGACGACGGGATCGACTACGCGCTGGAGATGGACGGCGCCGCGCCCCGCGTGCTGGCGCGCGAGGGCGAGCTGCGCGAGGTGCTGGTGAACCTGCTGGAGAACGCCCGCGCCGCGCTGGACGGGCACGGCACGGTGCGCATCGCCGCGGCGCCGGAGGGCGGCGGCGCGTGGGTGCGGCTGGACGTGAGCGACACCGGCGAGGGCATCCCCGCCGACCAGCTGCCCCGCATCTTCGAGCCGCGCTTCTCCACGCGCACCAGCGGCACCGGGCTGGGACTGGCCATCGTGCGCCGCATGGTGGAGTCGTGGGGTGCCGAGATCACCGTCGACTCCACCGCCGGCGCGGGGACAACCGTGCACCTGCGGCTGCGGACGGCGAACGGCACGGCGCCGCCGGTCCCGCCTCCCACGCTCACGCCCTGACGGCCCTCGCCGCGCCGGCGCGTCCGGGCGGGATGGTGCCGATGACGAGCGAGGCCGGTCCCGGCGCACCGGGACCGGCCTCGCGTCCATGCGGACGGGGCGGCGTCAGCAGTCGAATCGCTTCGCCGTCAGCAGATGCAGCTGTCCTGCGGGCAGTTGGTGCAGGTGTCGTACAGCGTGCACCAGCGCGAGATGGACGCCGCCTCCGCGGTCAGCCGCGGCCCGGTCGCGAACGTCTCCACCGCGATGGAATCGAGGTCCAGCGTGTGCTTCTTCATCTTTCCTCCTCCGGGTCAGAGACAGACGCGCGGCGCGCAGGAATAGGTCGGGCAGCCGTCGCAGGTGTCCAGGCAGTCGCTGCGGCGCGGGTCGGTGATCTGCCAGCCGCGCACGGTGCCGCCTTCGCGCTCCGCCAGCGCGGTCTCGAACGTCTCCACCTCCAGGTTCTCCACGTTCAGCTGGATCTTCTTCATCGGTCCCTGCCTGTGGTGAGAGTGCGTGCCGCCCCGGCGAGCGCGAGGGCGTGTAAGTGGCGTACCGGGAGTCTAACCGCAATCCTCCGAATCATCAACGGGATCGATAAACGGCTGGATCTATGTGCAAACATGCGACGAGAGCGGGCGCCGGATCGACCCGGCGCCCGCTCTCTCCATCACCCTTCGATCTACCGATGCGATCATACCAGATCCGGCGGAAGGATCAGTGCGCCTCGCCGAATTCACGTGCTGCGGCGACGATAGATCCTTCGGCCTGCAACCTTTCGTGTAGACACTGGTTACGGTGTGGCCGGCCTCAGGATGACGTCGGGATGAAGCGGCGAGGAGGCCCGGACTGAATTCCCGGCTCCGGTATCAGTAGGTGCGCGCTTCCCAGTAGCTCTCGATGGAGTCGGGGAGCTTGGCCAGGAAGTTGTAGCCGGTGGTGCTCTCCAGCGCGTCGACCGTGGTCTTGTAGTTCGTCCACGGCGCCGCGGAGATGCCGGTGACGTTGGGCATCTTCACCGCCAGCACCTGGATGCTGCTCGTGGAGGTGACGTTGGCCAAGCCCTGACCATAGGGCATGATGACGGCGATCTTGAAGTTGTAGGTGGGGATCTGGACCTTCCCCAGCCCGCTGAGCGTGCCGCTGCTGCCGATGGGGCCGGAGATCACGTAGATCTCCTTGTTCCCGGTCTGCGCCAGGTCCTGCAGGTAGTACTCCAGGCTCAGCCACGGCCCGGCGTTCAGGTCGTGCGTCTGCGGCACGATGTTGGTCATCAGGAACGTGCTCTTGTTGTCGGTGGCGTCCCAGGTGCGCTCCTCGCTGCGCACCTGGTGCCCGCGGTCGAACCCGCTGTTGGTGTAGTCGCCGGTGACCACGTGGTAGCAGGTGGACGGCAGCGAGGCGTCGCTGCTGAAGCTGGTGGAGCGCGGCGCGTCGCCGAAGTGCGTCTTGTTCAGGTCCCAGCTCACCCAGTTCGGCCGCCCCTTCGCGCAGTTGTAGGAGACGTAGTACTGCCGCTTGGAGAGGAGGAGGTCGTCGCTCGCGTTCGCGTCCGCCGGGACGCCGAATTCCACGTGGCTGCGGTAGATGGCGGATGGATACGTGTACATCCGCGGCGCGTCCGGCGCGGCCGCGGGGGCGGTGGGGGAGGGTGCGTCGACCGAGCAGGCGGCCAGGACGAGGGTGGCGATCGCGGCCGCAAAGGTACGGGCACGCGACGGGGCGAGGCGCACGAGCATGGCGTCTCCGTTCGGGAATTGTGGGGAGAGGGGTGATGCGGGACCCGGAGAAACTAGTGCTCTCCGCGACCGCAAGCGAGCGCCGCGTGTAACACCGCCGCCTCGATCGCGGATCGTGTGGGTCGCGGCGCCGCATGCGTGATCGCGCCTTCGTCGACCGGAGCCGGACCCCCTCGCGCTAAATCGATTGTCGATACAGATTTGGTGGAACCGGCGTCCCCGCCGGGCGGCGGGCCTTCGATCCGCCGGAACCGCCTGCCTCGCGGCCCCGCATCCCTCCCGCGGGCCGCGAATCCATCATGCGTCAGTTGCAACGGAGCTCGGGAATGGGCCAGGCTACGACCGCACCGGCCGGCTTGCGAGGCGTTTCGGACCTCCTCTTCTCCACGGTGCTCGCCCCCACGCCCCAGCACCGCCGCGCGCTGATGGCGGCGCTCATCCGCGTGCTGGATTGCCGCCGCCTGGGCATCCCGCGCGCCGCCGCGCTCCTCGCCCTCCCCGAGCCCCGCGTCCGCGCCCTCATGCGCGCCGACGTAGACGCCTTCACCACCGAGGAGCTGGTGCGCCTCCTCGACGCGGTAGGCATCAGCGTGTGAGATCGGCAAGGCCGAATGGCTGATGACGCAGTCACGAGGTAACTCGTTTGCTACGTTGACATCCGACTGCACGCCCATTACGTTTTGCCGCGACAATAGCCCCCACGCCTCTGGTCCGAACGCAGGTTCGAGCAACGCGCACCCTGGGGGCTTTTTCGTATCCATATGTGTACACTCAGTTTATTTAACCTTCCCGTGGATCCAATGTATCGGGATTCTCAGCCTCAGCCTGTTCCGGCCAAGCCCCTTCGCTGGGTTGGTGCTGCCTACCGCGAGCTTGTCGGCTTCACCGATGAGGCGCGTCGCGCTGCGGGTTACAACCTGAAGCTTGTCCAGCAAGGCGTCATGCCCGAAGATTGGAAGCCGATGGAAGCAGTAGGGCTCGGAACGTACGAGTTGCGGATCGCGACGGGAGCGAGCGGATCCGTGCAGCACCGGGTGCTCTACGTGGCCAAATTCGAAGAGGCGGTGTATGTGCTGCATGCATTCGAGAAGAAAGCCCGGACCACGCCACAGCACGACCTGGAGATTGGCCGCGCGCGATATGCGGAGATGCTCCGCATCCGACGTGAGCGGAGCCGGTCGTCGGAAGGGAGATAGCGATGCCTATCGAACATGAAACGCCCGCGGACGGCAACATCTTCGCAGACCTCGGCTTTCCCGAGGCGGAAGCGGAACGCCTGAACGCGCGCTCGAATCTGATGATCGAGATTCACCGCGCGATCCAGCAGCGCGGGCTCTCCAGGAAAGAGGCCGCGAAGCTCTTCGGTGTTTCCCCGCAGCGGATCACCGCGTTGATGCGAGGGCACATCGATTCGTTCACGGACGACGATCTGATCGGGATGCTGGCGCACGCAGGCATGGGCGTCGACGCAAAGGGCCGGGCCGCAGCCTGAGCCTGTTCCGTTCAAAAAGAAGGCGCGGAGACGAGCATCGTCCCCGCGCCTTCTTTCGTGCGGACCTCGCGGCCTTGCACCCCGCCGGTCATGTCACTCGTGGTGCACGCCGGACTACCGCACAAGAAGCCCCGCGAACCCCAGATCGCGCGCAAGCCACGGGAGCGGCAGGTTGAACGGCAGCTTCGGCGCATCCAGCAGGGACAGGTAGGTGTTGGGATCGTGCTGGTACAGCGCCTCCACCTCGAAGATCTTGCGGCGCAGGAACGGCAGGAACCTGCTCAGGATGCCCGCTGCCCGCCTGACGGACGAGGGCGCGGCCGGAAGGGCGGTGCCCGGCCCCGGCTGCGTGTATCCGAGTTGTGCCGCCTTCGGCGCCGCCACCCTCGCCCACAGGGAGAGCGCCGGCGAGCAGCGCGGGCCCGGTGCGTCGTACATCTGCGGCAGCCGGGCGATGTCGTGCCAGGCCATCGGCACCAGGTCGCGCGAATTGTAGTAGCGCCGGGCCGTCGGAAGGGTGTCCTGCACCAGGCGCGCGAACGCCGCGTTCCCGGCGCTGGGTGCGGCGAAGGTCATCAGCTCGACGCGGACGCCGCGCGGGGCGTAGCGCTCCGCCAGCTTGAGCGCCAGGACGGACGCAAGGCAGCCGCCCAGACTGTGGCCCGTCACCCACAGCTCGGCACCTTCCGTGAGACTCGCGTCCAGGTGCTCCAGCAGCGTGACTCCATGCGCGTCGAGCGCCAGCAGCTTTCCCAGGCCGCGTGACGTCCCGCGGGCGATGCGCGCGTCCTTCACGCTCTGGTGCGCCCACGGAGCGGCGATGCCTACATCCACATCATCCAGCACATCGTGCAGGAAGCCCTTCGTGAGGCTGGGATTCGTGCCTCGGATCGCCACGACGAAGCGCTTCGCCCGGGCGTTCGCGGCAACGAACGCGAAGTATCCATCCTCCTCGCGCCCCGGCACCCACGTCGCGGTCCACTCGCCACGCGTGGCGAGCTTGGCGTCGCGAAGGTAATCGGGAAGCTTCTCGGGAAAGCCGTACGCCAGCCCCGCCAGCGTCATCGCCGCCTTCGCGGTATCCGTGATCGGTCCTGATCCGGCGGCAACATCGCTCATTGTGGCCTCGCGGTGGGAAGAGGTCCGGTCCGACTATTTATTCTGCATTCGGGATTTGTCGTGCGATCAGGGGCGCACGTGCGACCTCGCCTACAGATCCTTCGGCCTGCAACCGCTCGTGCAGGGCACCGGTGGTGTGGCCGGCCTCAGGATGACGTCTCTCTGTGCGTTTGTAATGCCCGGTGATTGCCAGATCCGGTATTTATTCCAGCTCCCGCATCAATTCCTCCAGCGCCGCGCTTCCCGGGCAGAGCGTCTCGAACGGGAGGTCGTACAGCGGCGCGGCGATGGTGTGGTTGAGGGCGTGCATGTCGGCGGCGTCCTCCTCGAGGTACAGGAGGCCGGTGGCGACTTCGCCCTGCTCGTGCACGCGCTTGACCGTGGCGTACGCGGCGTCGCGGTCGGTGGGGTCGTAATCCTCCGCCAGCTTGCGGAAGCGCACCAGGCTGCCGTCGTGCATGGGAACGGTGAGCGCCTCGCCGGGGGCGTAGCTGGCGCGGATCTCGTGGGTGATGGGGACGAAGTCGACGGGGGCGACCTCGTGCTGGCGCTCGCGGGTCGACGCGTAGCTCTTCGTCGACCCCTCGTGGTCGTTGAAGGTGACGCAGGGGGAGATGACGTCCACCAGCGCGAACCCCTCGTGGCGCATGGCCGCCTTCAGGATGGGAACGAGCTGCGCCTTGTCGCCGCTGAAGGAGCGGGCCACGAAGGTGGCGCCCAGCGTCAGCGCCAGCAGCACGGGGTCGATCGGCTTCTGCCGGTTCTGCTCGCCGCGCTTGGCCTTCGATCCCACGTCGGCCGAGGCGGAGAACTGGCCTTTCGTCAACCCGTAGACGCCGTTGTTCTCCAGCACGTACAGCATCCGCACGTTGCGGCGGATGGCGTGGCAGAGCTGGCCCAGGCCGATGGAGAGCGAATCTCCGTCTCCCGAAACTCCGATGATGGCCAGCTCGCGGTTGGCGGCCGACACGCCGGTGGCCACCGCCGGCATCCGCCCGTGCACGGAGTTGAAGCCGTGCGCCTGGCGCAGGAAGTACGCGGTGGTCTTGGACGAGCAGCCGATGCCGCTGAGCTTGGCCACGCGGTGCGGCACCACGTCCAGTTCGTGGCAGGCCTGCACGATGGCCGCGGTCACGCTGTCGTGGCCGCACCCCGCGCAGAGGGTGCTCATGGCCCCCTCGTAGTCGCGGCGGGTGAGGCCGAGCGCGTTGGGGTGCAGCGCGGGGTGGCGGACGGGCGGCTTGGCGATGGAGGTCATGCGGGCACCTCCGCGAGCTGGGCCGTGACCCCGTCCATCACCGCGCGGGCGCTCAGCGGCACCCCGCCGTAGTCGCGGATGGAGATCAGCCGGTCGCCGGCGATCCCCGTCTCCAGCTGCAGGAGCGAGCGGAGCTGGCCGTCGCGGTTCTGCTCCACCACGAAGACGCGGTCGTGCGCGCGCAGGAATTCGCCGACGGCCACGTCGAACGGGAAGCCGCGGATGCGCATGTAGTCCAGCGGGATCCCGTCGATCGCCAGCCGCGCGGCGGCCTCGAGCACCGCGCCGTTGCAGCCGCCCAGCGCCACGATCGCCATCTCCGCCCCCTCGCGCTCGCGGATCTCGGGCGGGGGGACGGCGCGCGCCGCCGTCTCCAGCTTCACCTTCAGCCGGTCTACGATCTCGCGGTAGGCGTCCGCGTCTTCCGTGTACGCGGCGTGGCTGTCGTGCCCCGAGCCGCGGGTGAAGTACGCGCCCTTCGGGTCCACGCCGGGGAGCGAGCGCGCGGCGACGCCGTCTCCATCCACGTCCAGGTAGCGGCTGAAGCGCTGCATCGCCTGCAATTGCCCGGCGGTGAGGACCTCGCCGCGGTCGGGGCGCCAGGCGTCGTTCCACTCCAGCCGCGGGATCATCCAGTCGTTCATCCCGATGTCCAGGTCGCTGACCACGAACACGGGCGTCTGGAAGCGCTCGGCCAGGTCGAACGCCTGCACGGCGAAGCGGAAGCACTCCGCCGGATCGGCCGGGAAGAGCGCGACGTGCTTGGTATCTCCATGGCTGGCGTAGGCGATGGAGAGGAGGTCGCCCTGCTGCGTGCGCGTCGGCATGCCCGTGGACGGGCCGGTGCGCTGCACGTCGAAGAAGACGGCGGGGATCTCGGTGTAGTAGGCCAGGCCGATGAACTCGCCCATCAGGCTGATCCCCGGCCCCGCGGTGGGCGTGAACGCGCGCGCGCCCGCCCACCCCGCGCCGATGACCACGCCCGCCGCGGCGAGCTCGTCCTCCGCCTGCACGATGCAGTAGCGCCGCTCCCCCGTCCCGGCGTCGACGCGGTAGCGCGCGCAGAAGCGGCCGAACGCGTCCATCAGCGAGGTGGCGGGGGTGATGGGATACCAGGCGCCCACCGTGGCCCCCGCGTAGACGCAGCCGAGCGCGGCGGCGGTGTTGCCGTCCATCAGCACGTGGCCACGGGTGGCGTCCATCCGCTCCAGGCGGATCGGAAGCGGGCAGGCGAAGTTCGCCTTCGCGTAGTCGTAGCCCAGGTGGAGCGCGAGGAAGTTAGAGTCGATCGACTTGGGCTTCTTCGCGAACTCGGCGCGGATCGCGTCCTTGACGACGTCCAGATCGAGGTCGATGAGCGCGGCGAGCGCGCCGGCGTAGGCGATGTTCTTCATCAGCGTGCGCTCGCGGCCGCCGCTGAACGCCTCCACGCACATGCGGCCCAGCGGGATGCCGATGAAGGTGACGTCGTCGCGCAGGAGCGAGGCGTCCAGCGGCCATGACGAGTCGTGCAGGAGCCAGCCGCCGCTCCTGACCTCGGCGATGTCGCGCTCGTGCGTGGCGGGGTTCATCGCCACGATCAGGTCGAAGTCCGGCGTGCGCGCGGTCCAGCCGTCGCGGCTCACCCGGATCTCGTACCAGGTCGGCAGCCCCTGGATGTTGCTGGGGAAGACGTTCTTGCCGGTGACCGGGATCCCCATGCGGAAGATGGACTGCAGCAGGAGCGAGTTCGCGCTGGCCGAGCCGGTGCCGTTCACCGTGCCCACCTTGAAGGCGAAGTCGTTCACCCGGTCGCCGTCCCCATCCCCGTTCCTGCCGTTGGCGGAAGCGGGGTCGGGGAAGAGGCGGGCTACGCGTGCGCCGCGCATGCGGACCTCCCGGCGTAGGGGATCTGGAGCTCGAAGGTGCGCATGTCCCACGCGGCGGTCGGGCAGCGCTCGGCGCAGAGGCCGCAGTGCAGGCAGATGTCCTCGTCCTTCACCATCACCCGCGCGGTCTGCGGGAGCGCGCCGGAGACGTAGATCTCCTGCGCGGGGTTCACGGCCGGCGCGGAGAGCCGCGTCCGCAGCTCGTCCTCGGTCTCCGCGTCGTAGGTGATGGTGAGGCAGCTCACCGGGCAGACGTCGATGCACGCGTCGCACTCGATGCAGAGCGGCGTGGTGAAGTGCGTCTGCACGTCGCAGTTCAGGCAGCGCTCCACCTCCTTCATCGCCTGCTCGGCGGTGAAGCCCACCTCCACCTCGGTCGCGATGGACGCGAAGCGCGTCTCCAGCCCCACGTGCACCATCTTCGTGCGCTGCGCCTGCGAATAGTCGTTGCTGTAGCTCCAGGCGTGCATCCCCAGCTTGGCGGAGACCAGGTTCATCCCGTACTCCGGGCGCTCGGTGAGGGCCGCGCCTTCGCAGTGGTTGTGGATGGAGATGGCGGCCTGGTGCCCGTGCTCCACCGCCCAGATGATGTTCTCGGGGCCCCAAGCCGCGTCGCCGCCGAAGAACACGCCTTCGCGCGAGCTCTGGAAGGTGACGCGGTCCACCACCGGCATCTCCCACTCGTTGAACGAGATGCCGATGTCGCGCTCGATCCACGGGAAGGCGTTCTCCTGCCCGATGGCCAGAATGACGGCGTCGCAGGGGATGACGACCGTCTCCGTGACCTCGCTCTTCTGCCGCCCGCCCTCCTCGTACCAGCGGACGCGGTCGAACTCCATTCCCACGAGCGTTCCATCCTCGACGACGAAGCGCTTCGGGGCGTGGTTCTCGATGATCTCCACCCCCTCCTCCTCCGCGTCCTCCAGCTCCCAGGGGCTGGCCTTGAAGTGCTGCCGCCCGCGCCGCGCCATCACCTTCACGTCGGTCGCACCGAGCCGCTTGGACGAGCGGCAGCAGTCCATCGCCGTGTTCCCCACGCCGATGATGAGGACGCGCTCCTGGATCTCCGTCACGTGCCCGAAGTGCACCGACTCCAGCCACTCGATGCCGATGTGCACGCGGTCCGGCACGTCCCAGCGGCCGGGAATGTCCAGCTCCTTCCCCTTCGGCGCGCCGCTGCCCACGAACACCGCGTCCCATCCGCCGCCCAGCAGCTCCCGCATGCTCTCCACGGGAGACGAGTAGCGGATCTCGACGTTGCCGATGCCGGTGATCATCTCGATCTCCTCGTCGAGCACCGCGGCGGGGAGGCGGAAGGCGGGGATGTTGGTGCGCATCAGGCCGCCGGGGCGGTCCAGCTTCTCGAACACCACGCATTCGTAGCCCAGTGGCGCCAGATCGTTGCACACGGTGAGCGATGCCGGCCCGGCGCCCACCAGCGCGACGCGGCGGCCGTTGGAGACGGGCGGGGCCTTGGGGAGATATTCGGAGACGTCGCCGCGGTTGTCGGACGCCACGCGCTTCAGGCGGCAGATGGCGACGGGCTTGCCGTCCACGCGGGTGCGGCGGCAGGCGGGCTCGCAGGGCCGGTCGCAGGTGCGCCCCAGGATGCCGGGGAAGACGTTGGACTCGCGGTTCAGCAGGTACGCCTCGGTGTGGCGCCCCTGCGCGATCAGGCGGATGTACTCGGGAACGTTGGTATGCGCGGGGCACGCATACTGGCAGTCCACGACCTTGTGGTAGTACCTGGGATTTCCGACGTCGGTGGGGTCCATGCGGCACCCTGCGCTGGAGGAGCGATGACGTCCGTCTGGGGGACCGCCCGCGGGCGCGCGGCTGGCCTTGGGGAATGGCCGGAGGAGGTGCGAGGAGCGGTCTCCCTAGCTTAGCGGCAAACGTTCACCGGTTCAAGGGAGATGACACGGGGGCGAACGGCGGGGAATCCTACCGGATCCGCATAGGAGACTTGTTTCACGCGGAGAAGCAGAGAAACAGAGAAATCCCCTCTCTGCTCCTCTGCTTCTCTAAGCGACCCCATCTCTATTCCCTGATCCTGAATCCGCCTCGATCGATCGCGTATCATCCGAATTCGGAGATCGATCGTGCAATCCGGAAACGCACGTGCAACCTCGCCTATGGATCCTTCGGCCTGCAACCGCTCGCGCGGGGGCAACGACGGTGTGGCCGGCCTCAGGATGACGTCTCTCTGTGCGCTTGTAATGCACGGATGATCGCCAGATCCGGTATCAGCTCACGCGGCAGGCGGGCTGGGGATGGTCGGCGCGGGCCATCACGATCTGGAAGAGGTGGATGTAGCGCGCGCGGAAGGCGGCGGCGCTCATCAGCAGGTAGTAGCTCCACATGCGGAAGAACCGCTCGCCGTACCGGGCCTTCAGCGCCGGCCAGGCCGCGGCGAAGTTGCGGTGCCAGGCCATCAGCGTGGGGTCGTAGTGCGGGCCGATGTTGTGCAGGTCCTCGAAGGCGAACAGCCCCTCCATGGCGCGGGCCAGCTGGGCGATGGAGGGAAGGTGGCCGTTGGGGAAGATGTACTTGTGCGTCCACGGGTCCGACGCGGGCTCGCTGCGCGGGCTGCCGATGGTGTGGACCAGCGACGCCCCGCCCGGCACCAGGCAGCGGTCCACCACCTCCATGTAGGTGCGGTAGTTCTTGTAGCCCACGTGCTCCATGATGCCGATGGAGACCACGCGGTCGTACACGCCGCGCGCGTTGCGGTAGTCCTCCAGGCGCAGCTCCACCGGAAGCCCGGCACACAGCTCGCGGCCCAGCGAGACCTGCTCCTTCGACACCGAGTAGCCGGTGACCTCCACGCCGTACTTCTCGGCGGCGTACCGGGCGAAGCTCCCCCACCCGCACCCCAGGTCCAGCACGCGCATCCCCGCCCGCAGCCCTAGCTTGCGGCACACCAGGTCCAGCTTGGCCTCCTGCGCCTCGTCCAGCGTGGCCGCGCCGTTCCAGTAGCCGCAGGTGTACACCATGCGCCGGTCCAGCATGGCGCGGTACAGGTCGTTGCCGATGTCGTAGTGGTGCTCGCCCACCCGGAAGGCGCGCACGCGGCTCTGCAGGTTCAGCGCGCGGGCCCGCAGCACGCTGGCCACGTACTTCCAGTTCTTGCGGATCACCTGCGGCAGCCCGGCGCGGTGGATGAGGGTGATCATCGCGTCGACCGAGGGGCAGTCCCACCACCCGTCCATGTAGCTCTCGCCCAGCCCCAGCGGGCCGTCGCGCGCCACGCGGGCGTAGAAGCGCCGGTCGTGCACGGTGATGTCGTGCGGCGCCCCGCCGCCCACCTCGATCCCCGCGCGCTCCAGCAGCTCGCGCACGAAGCGCTCGGGGTTGCCCAGCCCCTGCAGATAGATGCGCACCGCCCCCGCCACGTCCGCCAGCGTGGACTGCGGCCGGAGGGCCCGTGCCGCGCTCGTCTGGATGGCCGTCATTGTTCAGGTCGCTCCGCCCGGGTGGACGAATGCCCGGACCCCGCCGGGGGCGGTCCGGGGCGATAGGACACTTATTCTCGGAGGCCAGGGACCCGCGGCCCCATCACGGATAGTGCTCCAGCTTCGCCTGCATCACGTTGTACTGGCCGGAGCGGAACATGCCGTACCAGCCGGCGATGAAGAACTCCCACTTGCGGATGAACTCGTCGTCGTAGCCCAGCTTCCGCACGCTGTCCAGGTTGCGGTGGAAGCGGGTCCAGGCCTCGTCCATGGTGCGGGCGTAGTCCTGCCCGAAGGCCAGATGCTCGTCGCACTTCAGCCCGGCCTCCTCGGCGGCCACGATGAACGAGCCGATGGACGGAAACTCGCCGCCGGGAAAGATGTACTTCGAGAAGAAGTTCAGCCGCTTCGCGTTGGCGGGGTCGAAGCGGTTGCACAGCATGGTCTGGATCATGGCCACGCCGCCCGGCTTCAGGTACTGCTTCACCCGGCGGAAGTGCTCGACCCAGTACTGCGACCCCACGTGCTCGAAGAAGCCGGTCGACACCACCGCGTCGTACTGCCCCGGCATCTTCCGGTAGTCCTCCAGCAGCAGCGTCACCCGCCCGTCGGCGATCTCCTCGCGGTTCAGCTCCTTCGCGTACTCGTACTGCCGCCGGGAGATGGTGCAGCCGGTGACCGTGTACCCGCGCGACGAGGCCAGCTTCAGGAAGTATCCCCACCCGCACCCCATCTCCAGCACGTTCCGCGGCGGCGGGCCGATGCGGCAGAGGATGCGCTCGTACTTGTTCACCTGCGCGTCTTCCAGCGACATCTCCTTCCCGTCCCACCAGCCGCTGGAGTAGGTCATCATGCGGTCGGTGTACGACTGGTACAGCTCGGGGGGATAGTCGTACGCGTCGGAGATGTTCTTCCGGCTTCCCGCGAGCGAGTTGTGGCGGGTGAGCGTCATGGCGCGCGAGATGACGCGGTTCACCAGGTCGAAGCGGGTGACCCGCGCGAACTCGTCGCGGTTGCGCTGGCAGAAGGTGAGGAACGCCTTCAGGTCCGGCGAGTCCCACTGCCGCGCCATGTACGACTCGCCCAGCCCGATGTCGCCGCGGGTCAGGATGGCGTCCACCGCGGCCCAGTCGTTCAGCACCATCGTGGCCGATTCGCCCTCCTGACTCCCGCCGAAGCGGCGCGTGGTGCCCTCCGGCGTGACGAGGCTCAGCTCGCCGAACCGGGTGTTCTCCAGAGCGCCCAGCAGGAGGTCGCGCTTGCCCATGTGCGGGATCGGGTCCGGGGGTGGAAACGAGCGGGAACGGAGGCGTTGCGCCGCCGGCGGCGGGGGCCGCCGGTGGACGTCCGGCGACCGGAACATTGTACGCGGACGATAATATCCGCCGCGCCGGTGCGCCAAGGGTTTCGGCGGCGATTCCGGGCGCGCCCGGCTCCGGCGCCCCGCACGCGATGGCGCGCCACGCGCTTCGGCCCCGATCCCCAGGTCCGGGACGGCTACCACCCTCGCGCGACCACAAGATCGCTTGATCTCACGCGGAGATAGGAGATCGCGTCGAGCTCTCTCTCCTCTGCTCCTCCGCTGCTCCGCGCGATCCTGTTTGTTCCGGGATGGCGATGATCCCCGCTGCAACCTTTCCCCGCTTCCGCGGCACACAGGATCGCATCTCCCGCCGCGGCCGCCGCTCGTCAGCCTCACGCGCCGCGCATTCCTGACGATCGAGGAGACTCGCCATGAAGCATCTCCCCCGTGTTTGCCTGGCCGCCGTTGCGCTCGCGATGGCGGCACCGGGCGCGTTCGCGCAGCGCCCGGCGGCGCCTGACCTGGTCGGACTCTGGGAAGCGAAGGGGCGGTTCGGGCCGGACGTGGCGGGGCGGCTCGTCGTCGACCATCCCGCGGGGGGATGGCGCGCGTCCATCGCCGGGCGGGCGGCGGCGGTGCGGGTGGCGCGCGACAGCGTGGCGTTCGAGCTGCCGGACGGCTCCGGCGCCTTCATCGGGCGGTTCGACGCGCGGCGGACGCGGATCGTGGGGCACTGGATCCAGCCGCGCACCGTGGAATCGGGGCAGCGCTACGCCTCGCCGCTGGTGCTGGAGGGCTGCGGCACGGGCTGCTTCGCCGCCACCGTCGCGCCGCTGGCCGACGCGATCACGTGGTTCATCCGCATCGACCGGCGCGCGGACGGCACGCTGGGCGCGTTCATCCGCAACCCCGAGCGCAACCTGGGGCGCTTCATCCGCCTGCACCACATCGAGGCCGACAGCGCCGGCGTCCGCCTGCTGGACGCGCGCGGGCAGCTCCTCACCCGCGGCACGCTGCACGACGGGGTGATGACCGTCTCGTTCGAGAGCCGCGGCGGGACGTACGACTTCCACCGGGTGCCGGAGGGCGCCTTCACCTTCTTCCATCCCCGCGGCCGCCCCGCCGTGCCCTACACCTACACGCCGCCGCTCGCGCGGGAAGACGGCTGGCCCGTCGGCACGCTGGAGGAGGTGGGGATCTCGCGCGACCGGATCTCGGAGCTGGTGCGGTCGCTCATCGCCTCGGCGGCGGATTCGATCGGCGCGTACAGGCTGCACGGGCTGTTGATCGCCCGGCACGGCAAGCTGGTGCTGGAGGAGTACTTCCACGGCGAGGACGCGGACCATGCGCACGAGACCCGCTCCGCGTCGAAGACGGTCGAGAGCGTGCTCGTCGGCGCGGCGATGCAGGCGGGGATGGACGTGGGCCCCGACACGCGCGTCTACGCGACGATGCGCCCCGGCGCGCGAGACCTGGATCCGCGCGCGGGGGCGCTGACGCTGGAGCGGCTGCTGACGATGTCGTCGGGGCTGGACTGCGACGACGGCAACGACGCCTCTCCCGGGAACGAGGAAACCATCACCCAGCAGGAGGAGAACCCGGACTGGTACGGGATGATCCTGGACCTGAAGATGATCCGCCAGCCCGGCGACTCGGCGGTCTACTGCTCCATCCAGCCGCACCTGGCCGGCGGCGTGCTGGCGCGCGCCACGGGGCGCTCGATCCCCGACCTGATGTACGACCTGGTCGGCGGGCCGCTGGGGATGCAGGGCTACTACGTCCCCATCACCCCGTCGGGCGACGCGTACATGGGCGGGGGATGGCGCTTCCGGCCGCGCGACTTCATGAAGCTGGGGCAGCTGTACCTGAACGGCGGAACGTGGAACGGCCGCCGCATCGTGAGCGAGGCGTGGGTGCGCCGCTCCGTCACCCCGCGCTACCCGATGGGCTCGCGCGCGAGGTACGGCTACCTCTGGTGGGTGGTCGACTATCCCTACGCCGAGCGGACCGTGCAGGCATACTACGCGTCCGGCAACGGCGGGCAGGAGGTGATGGCCATCCCCGCGCTGGACCTGGTGATCGCCGTGTACGGCGGCAACTACAACGACGGTCCCGCGAACTTCCAGAGCATCTTCGAAACCATCCCCCGCTACATCCTCCCGGCGGTGGCGGAGGGGAGGTAGGTGGGGCGGCGGAGATCGAAGTTCGAGGGCTGGGCCCGCACCGGCGACTGAAGTCGCAGCGTCGCAGCAACAACCACGGGACGCCTCGCAAACTGCGCGAGGCTGATCCGCTCACTCGGCGGCATCGGCGCTCACGACCGATCTCCTTTCGTCCTCCCTGCAGTTGGGCGCGGAACGCCCGCTCTCCGGGGCGGAACGGGTGGATAGCAGCGGAGGCGCGGACGATGTTGTCCGCGCCTCCGAATGAGATCTGCTGAACGTCCCGCGCTTCATGGTTGCGGCGGCGGCGGGCGGTCCGCGCCGGGCGGACCTTCGCCCGGGGACGGGCGCTCTCCCGGCGGCGGGCCGCCGCCGGGGGGCGGGCCCTCGCGCGGAGGTGGGCGGCCACCGGCGGGCGGCGGGGGCGGGCCGAACGGCGGGGGGAGGAAACGGTCCAGCCGCGCGCGCTGGGCGGGGTCGAGCCGCGGGGCCAGGCGCGCGCGCATCGAGTCCAGCTCGGCGCGGAGGCGGGCGTTGGCGCCGCGGATGATCTGCTGGTTGCGGCGCGCGGCGGCCTCGATCACCGGGCGGAGGGCGGCGCGCTGGGCCTCGTCGCGCGGGCGGATGACCTCCTCCACGTGCTCCACGAAGCCGCCGGGGCGCCGCATCTCCTCCATCCGCGCGCGCCGCCCGGCCGCCATCGTCCCCCCGCCCACGGCGCCCAGCAGCACGCCCAGCAGCAGCGTGGTCAGCAGGATGGCGGCGGTCTGCGTCTCGATCTTCATCCCCTCCCCTCCTCCGCCGGCGAGTCGACCGCCAGCGCCGCGTCGGCGGTGACGGCGGGGAGGCCGAGCGCCGCCTCGACCGGCGACTGGCGCCGGTCGGCGGTGCGGAGGTTCCACCCGGCCAGCGCGAGCACCGCCGCGGCCGCGAGCGGCGCCAGGCGCAGGAACTGGCGCTGCAGCACGGCGCCGAACAGCGCCGCCGCTGAAGCCTGCTCGTCGCGCACGCGCCGCATCACCCGCTGCGCGAACCCCGGCGCGAATGCGTCGCGGCGGCTCGCGCGCAGCAGCGCCTCGACGCGCGGGGGCGCCGCATCTTCCCGCATCCGCTCGCTCATCGTCTTCCCTCCTGAATCTCGTCCGCGCCGGTCGCGTAGGACCGGAGCTCGGCCGCCAGCTGCTCCATCGCGCGCGAAAGGCGGGAGAGGACGGTGCCCTCGGGCACCCCCAGCACCTCGGCCGTCTCGCGCGTGGAGCACCCCTCGATCATCCGCAGCACCACCACCGGCCGGTGCTTCGGCCCCAGCCGGTCGATGGCCGCGCGCACGCGGGCCTGCGCCTCGCGCGACTCCACCTCCACGCCGCCCTCCACCGCCGGTTCGGGGAGCGGCTCGCGGTCGCGGCTGGGGAAGCGGAAGGCGAAGCGGCGGCGGCGCTTCAGCGCGTTCAGCGACAGGTTCATGGCGATGCGCCGCAGGTACGTGCGCACCGCCGCCTCACCGCGGAAGTCGCCCAGCGCCCGGTAGAAGCGGATGAACGTCTCCTGCCCCACGTCGTCGGCGTCGTCGCCGGGGCCCAGCATGCCGATGACGGTGGCGGCCACGGCGGACTCGTGGCGCTCGACCAGCTCGCGGAACGCGCGCTCGTCGCCCGCGCGCGCCAGGCCGATCAGCTCCGGGTCGGTGAGGTCGGCGTGCATCCGCGCGTGGTCCGGGTCCGCGGCCGTGCGGCGGCCGCCGCGCCCGGCCCTCTCTCGCTGGATTGGACAACGTACGGACCGCCGCCATTCCATCCAAGCAGGACGAGGTCGTCGCGGTTCCGCGGCTCTGCCGGATCTCACGCGGAGACGCGGAGGCGCGGAGATGCCGGCCATGCTCCTCCGCGTCTCCGCGTGAGATTTCTTTCCCTGCGTAATGTCCCGGCAATCGAAACGGGAGCGATGCGCCGTTCGCGCACCGCTCCCGTTCTCATCTACCGATCTTCCTCGTGGCTACTGCCGCACGCGCAGGGGCACGGGCCGCGCCAGCTGCACCTCGCGCGTGGTGTCGGCCTTCTCGACGGTCTCGTCGTACCAGGCCTGGTCGCGGTTGGTGCCGCCGTTCACCATCACGATCCTGGCCAGCTCCACCGCGTCGATGTTGCGCAGGCGGATGCACCCGTGCGACCGCGCGTTCCCCAGCGAGCTGGGAAGGTAGGTGCCGTGGATGTACAGGTCGGGCTCGCGGAAGAAGAGCTTCACCCGCCCCATGGGGTTGCTGATGGCGCCGGGCGGCTCGACGTGCCGGTCGCGCGCCCAGTCCGACGCCGGCGGCCGCCACGACGGGTTCCAGATGATGTGCTGGATGTGGTAGCTCCCCGGCGGCGTGGCGTACCCCTCCTGCCCCACCGCGACCGGGAAGGTGCGCACCACCTCGCCGTCGCTGATCAGGTACAGCTTGCGGTCGGACAGGTCCACGATGAGGGAGAAGTTCTTCCAGCGCGTGACCGGCGCCCGCGCCGCGGCCTCGACCGAGGAGATGATCAGCCCCGTGTCGCGCGGGGCGCCCTGCGCGCGCGCCGCGCCCGGCGCCAGCGCCGCGGCCAGCGCCGCGATTGCGAACCACTTTGGGTGCATGCGTCTCATGGGTCGGAGTGGGAACAGGTGTGTCCGAGGGGAGCGGGATCTACCCGAATCGTGCCAGCGCGCGGAGAATCCCCCGCCGGCGCGCGGGTAGCAGCTTGCCGCGCACCCAATATACTGCTGCCAGCGCCTCGTGGCGAGGGTCCTAATCGCATGCATCGAAAACAGATACCCTGGCACGCTGAAGTGCGGAGGGCGCGGAGAGATCGTCTCCGCGCCCTGCCGCTCGTGCCGTCGTGAATCGACCTTCACCCACGCCTACCGGCGGCGCTTCTGCAGCCGCACGTCGTGCGTGACCGACAGCTGCGGGATGGGCCGGTCCCCCGCCTCCACCAGCGTGGACGAAATCTGCACGTCCAGCGGGCCGGACTTGGGCGGCTTGACCTTGGCGTCGAAGGTGACCCGGGTCTCGCCCTCGGGGATGAACACCGTCTCGGGGAGCGCGGCCACCGCCGGGTCGCTGCTGGCCAGCCGGAGGGTCAGTCCGCCCTCCGGCGCGGGCTCCGTGACCGACACGGTGCCCACGGTGGTGCCCGACGCCGCGATATCGCCGAAGGTGAAGACGTACGGCGTGCCCAGCCAGAACCACATCTCCAGGTTCCCGCCGCGGATGCCGTCGCCGGTGGGGAACTGTGCGGCCAGGAGGTTGTTCACCCGCGCGGTGAAAAGATCGGCGTCGAGGTACGCGTTGGGGGGGCTGCTGCCCCACACGAAGTTGCCCCGGACGGTGAGATGCGCCTGCGTGGGGAAGAACACGTTCGTGAACTGGTTGAGGAACGTCTGCAGGAACGAGTGCGCGCGCCACTGCAGGGTGCTTCCCGACACGGACACCATGCCCTGCAGCCTCAGCGGCGCGCGCACGGACCAGATGTCGTAGCGGTTGTCCATCATCAGGACCTCCACCTCGCACGCCCAGGTCTGGCCGGCCAGCGCGTCGAGCGGCTGGTCGCAGACGACGTCGATCCCCGAGAGCCCGAGCGTCGGCCCCGGAATCAGCACGTCGGGGCGCAGGTTGGTGGCGCCGACCGTCACGTTCTGCACCACGATGCGCTGCGGCGGCGCCCCCAGCCCGGCGCAGAGCTGGTCCAGCGCCGCCTGCACGTTGTTGATGCTCTGCGGCAGGTTGCAGTTGCTGGACGGCGTGTAGCCCACCTGCGCGGCGATGCTCAGCCCCCCGGTGAAGCGCACCGACACCGGCGAGCCCAGCGGCAGGCTGTTCGGCGCGGCCGACAGCGTGGCCGTGCACTGCTGCGACGGCCTGGTCCCGTCGTTCGCCGGCACCCAGAACACCTGCGCGAAGCCGTTCGCGTCGGTGGTCGCGGTGAGCGTCGCGGGCGCGCCCCCCGCCACGGGAATGGCCGCGCCCAGATGCCCGCCCGCATCCGCCGCGAAGGTGACGGTCGCGCCCGCCACCGGCCCGCAGGCGTTGGCCACGGAGACGCGCAGCGGCTGGGCGAGCGGCTGCCCGGGCATGGCCTCCTGCCCGTCGCCGCCGGCGTAGAAGAGGCGGCAGAGCTGCGTCTGCCGGTCCAGCGCCGCCTGCACCGTGTTCACCTGCGGCACGTTGCCGCTGCCGCAGACGTTGCGCGGGTCGTAGGCCACCTGCGTGGCCTGGCTCAGGTTGGCGCCGAAGATGATCGGCAGCCCCACCCGCTGATCGGCCGCGTCGCGCAGCGTGGCCCGCACCCGGTGCGGCGCGCCGGTGGACGGGAGCCGCCAGAGCGCCTCGGCCACCCCTTCGGCCGTGGTGAACGACGCCATCTGCGCCCCGAAGGCGGTGTTCGGGTTGGTCCCCTGCACCTGCCCGCCGCCGTCCAGCACCTCGAACACCACGCGCGCGCCCTGCACCGGCCACCTCCCGTTGGCCACACCGACGCGCAGCGGGAGGGCGAGGTTGGTGGAGTTCCCCGGCTGCAGGAAGTTGGGCATCACCTCCTGCCCGTCGCCCCCCAGATACTCGAACGTCGTCAGCTCCGTCACGGGCGGGAAGAGCGAGCGGCAGTCGAGGAAGCCGGACACGCTCCCGTTCCCCGCGATGTCCACCAGCCCCAGCCGCGCGTAGTGGTGCTGCGTTCCCGCGGGGAGGCGCTCGGCGGGCTGGTTGGCCCCGTCCTTCGGCCACTCCACGTCGCCCGTCGTGGTCCGTGCGGGAACCAGCCACCAGTCGCCCGCGCGGTAGGTGCCGGCGGCGAAGCGGATCTCCACCCCGTCCTGCTCCAGCGCGATCCATCCCCCCGTGGTGACCTTCACCGCCTCGCCGCCATCCCACCTGCGCAGCTTGGGATGGAGCGCGGCGTTCACCGCGTACCCCGGCGACTGGGTGAGGCGGACGGTGCCGGTGGAGACGTCGACCTCGTCGATCTCGTACATCGTCCCCGGGACGCCGCGCAGCTCCAGCGCGTCGTCGACCAGCTCCACCGTCTGCCCCGGAGCGAAGGAGAGGAGCGCGTCGCGCCCCACCTCGCCCACCACCACGTCGGCGCCGGCGATGGACTTCACCGAGGTGACCACCGCGCCGTTGTCGCGCGACCACTTGAAGGTGGCCACGCCCACCGCGCCGCCGTCGTGCACCTCCACGCGGTAGAGCTGGTTCTCCAGCCGCCGGTACCCCGCGTCGTCCGAGACCACGCAGGGGCCCTGGTTGGTGTTCCCCGCCGCCGCGCGGGCCCGCAGCGTTCCCGTGGGCGGCAGGACCAGCTGGTCGTACGCGGGGACCGCCGCCAGGCACGCGGTGCCGGCGGCCACGGGAAGCGCGCCGATCTGCCAGACCACGCGGGCGCGGGTGGCGGTGTCGGGGCCGTTCAGCGCCACCTCGCGCAGGAGCGGGTCGTCGAGCCAGGTCACGTGCCGCTCCCACACGTGCAGGTACAGCAGGTGGCGCCCGGCGGGGAGCGCGGACAGCCCCGCGCCGTCGGGCTGGTGCAGGTACGAGACGATCTGCTCGTTCTCGCACAGGACGCCGTCCACGTAGTAGCGGCCGGGGCCCAGCAGCACGTCGCCCGACAGGGGGAACACGACGCCGCGCCCCTGCAGTTCGGTGCGCTGCGCCTGCGTGAGCGGGGCCGCGTCCACGTAGCCGAACGCGGCGGCGTGCAGCGGGCCGCCCGCCGGGCCGATCAGGTCGCCCGCCGTCACGTGCCGCCGGTACGCCTCGATGTCGGCCTGCTCGTTCCAGTCGGCGTCCAGCAGCACGCGGCCCTGCTGCTGGCGCACGCTGGAGAAGTGGCGCTCCGGGCGGAAGGTGGCCCGGGTGAGGTCGCCTTTCATGGGGATCTCCTCAGGTCGCGAAGAAAAGGCCGGCCTCCAGGCCGACGCGGAGGTGCTCGCCCAGCCCGGCGCGCAGGTCGGCGATCCGCTGGGTCTGCTGCAGGAAGTGCCAGGCGCCCATCTCGCCCTCGTCGTCGGCGCCCTCGCGGATCACCGCGGGGCACGACAGGGAAAGCTGGGCGTACGCGGGGTGCCCGTATCCGCGCGAGGTGAACTGCGGCTCCTCGCGCCGCGCGGCCGACGCCGTCTCGGGGCGGCACTCGTAGCGGCGGGGAACGCGCGACTGGGGGGGCACCCAGCTGTAGCGCACGCACCCGGTCTGCCGCCGCTCCACCGTGACGGTGCGGGTGAAGATGGAGTTGCTGGCGGTGAGCGTGACCGCGCGCACGCCGCCGAAGAGGGTGACCGCCTCCAGCTCCACCGCCGGGCCGCGGAGCGCGGTGAGCGCCCCCAGCCCGTCGACGATGCTGTCCTCCACGCGCAGGAGGCGGGCGGCGCCGCGGATGCTCACGGCGCCGGTGATGCTGCGGGCGATGGTCACCTCCAGCCGCGGGTTCCCCGCCGCGCAGGTGACGCCGCCCGCCGCGGGAACCAGCGTGCTGTGCGAGACCAGGAGCTGCCCCAGGTTCCCGTCGCGCACCTCGATCTCGCCCTCGATCAGCAGCCCGTCGACCGAGAAGCTCCCCGGGTTCGAGCTCTCGATGGTGATCACCCCCTGCGGCTTCACCCCGCGCACGGCGATGGAGCCGCGCAGGTGCGGCCGCAGGTCCTGCGGGAGAAGGCGCGTCTTCCCTCCCCCCGGCGGCATCGGCGCGGGATCGGGCCACCCCGCGGCCACGAGGAGGAGGTGGCTTCCCTCGGGGATCAGCACGGTGTCGCCGCCGGTGAGCGGGTAGTCCAGCGTGCGGCTGTCCATCACCGCGATCACCCCCACCGTGCCCGGCGGCTGGGCGTTCCACGCGGCCACCGCGTCGCGCAGGTCGGCGTACAGCACGTCGGGGTCGGACGAGGGATCAGCCACCACGCCCGCCTGCCAGTGCACCTCGCCGCCCACGCGCTCCAGCCACGCCTCCACCGGCTCGCGGCGGTCGTACGGCCCGCCGCCCAGGTCGCCGGGGAAGCCGTAGGCGAAGCCCACCTCCACCGTGTCCGGCAGCGCCAGCCCGTCGGCCAGCGCCAGCCGGCCGCGCGGAGGATCAACCGACACCAGCGTGTCGAAGGTGCGTCCGTCGGGGAGCTGGAAGGTGGACGCGGGCGGGCGCCGCCAGGGGTCCAGGTCGCACACCATCACCTGCTCGCCGGGCACCAGCTCGCCGTCCAGGAATACCTGGATCACGGCATCGTCGCCGAACCAGGTCTCCACCACCTCCGCTCCCGCTTCCAGCGAGGCGCGGCGGGCCTCCAGCTCGTCGTACAGCGCGCGGCGGCGCAGCGGATCCGGAACGTCCTGCTCGCGGGCCAGGTGGCTGATGGCCGTCTCGGTCCGCGCGCGGTTGAAGAGCGGCCCATCCGTCCCCAGCGGGCTGAAGGTGTAGCCCGCGTCGCCCGGCGCGGTCACCAGCCGGGCCTGCGCGCGCACCACCGGGTAGCTCTGCAGCCGCCACAGGAACACGCCCACGTCGGGGATGTTGTATCTCCCCCGCCCGTTGTCGATGTGCCGCACCTCGGCCGTGTGGGCCACCTGCTCGAACGGCCCGCCGACCAGCTCGAGACTCGACGAATCGCGCAGGCTCGCCGTCCCCCCCGTGCCCGGGCGGACGTGGGAGAGGTGCTGGGTGCCCGCCAGGAGCTGGAAGTACTCCACCGCGTGCGCCGGCCACCCGGTGACGTCGCGGGCCACCTGCTCCAGCACCGCCGCGGTCCCCTTGCGGCGGCGGTAGCCGATGGCGTTGGCCACGCGGGCGCGCTGCGTGTAGGCGCCGCCGGCGGCGGGGCGCAGGCCGCGCACGCCCAGCAGGTCGCCCACGTAGGGCACCACCCACTCCTGGCAGGTCTCGATGAACCAGTTCTCGTACAGCCCGGAGATGTCGGCCTCCACCGCCGCCATCTCCGTCTCCATCACCGCCATCAGCGCGCGCAGGGGGTACCCCTCGTCGGCGTCGCGGAGGCGGTAGACGGCGGGAAGGAGCGCGTACAGGCGCTCGGCGCCGGATTCGCTCATGCGGGCACCTCGCGAAGGGTCACGCCGTGGTCGTCGAGCAGGAGCAGCTCGGAGGGAAGGGTCGTCGTCCCCGAAAAGCGCGTGGTCTGCGACGGAAGGACCTTGGCCGCGGGAAGCCCGCTCCCGGTGGACTGGCCGACCAGCTCGAGCCGGTCGAGATCGACCGCGACGATGCCGGGGACGGCCTGGATGACGGAGATCACCTCGGCGCCGGTCACCGGCTGCGCGAAGTCGCGCGCCTCGAACGAGAACGCCTCGCGGAGCGCGGCCTCCGCGTCGGCCAGCACGTCCACGGCCACGAAGACCGGGTCGATGATGACGGCCGCGTCGAGGCGGAAGGTGCGCGCGGCGTAGCTCTCCACCTTCACCCGCTCGCTCCCTTCGCGGTAGCGGTCGATGGCCGCGACCAGGTTGTGGTAGACGTCGGAATCCGACGCCACGCCGCCCCCGGTGGCCGCGGCGATGGTGATGTGGATCACCTGCCGCTCGCCGCTCCACAGCGCCACGGCGCGCGCCTTCCCGATCCCCCCGAAGGCGCGGGCGAAGTCCTCGAAGTCCTTCAGGGAGACGATCCGCCCCAGCGTCAGCACGGTCCGCGGTGCGTTCCCGCGGGCGTCCTCCAGCTCCTCGGGCGCGGCGGCGCCGGTGGCGGCGACGGGGTTCGTCACCTCCTTCAGTCCCAGCGGGCGGCTCTGCAGCAGGCTGAGCGTTCCCGTCCCCACCTCGCCCGCCGGGCCGATGCCGGTGCGGTACGTCGCGGTCACGTTGGCCGAGCCGGTGGGAAGGCGCGCGCCGCGGATCCCGTCGCCGAACTGCACGGTGGCGGTGCCGTCATCGGCCTGGCGGACGGTGTAGACCTGGCTCTCGGGGCCGGCGTCGTTGAAGGCCACGACCTCGCTCCAGCGCAGGTCGTTCACCCGCACCTCCAGCGTGGTCGCCGTTCCCGTGGCCGTCGCCGCGGAGACGTAGGTGAGCGGCGGGCGCTTCAGCGTGAACTTCTGGTTGGCCTGCGAGCCGTCGCCGCTGCCCAGCACCTCGCTGACCGTTTCGCCGTGAGTGGCGGCGGCCACGTTGGCCCAGATGCGCGTGGAGCCGCGGTCGTACCAGCGCTGCATCCCCGGGTTCTGCAGCTTCAGCGTGGTGTGCACCCCGTCATCGGTCACCGTATCGAGCACCACGACCTCGCTCAGCAGCTCGTCGCCCTCGTCCGCGTCCTCGTCGGTGATCTGCCCCTTGCCCTCGGCCACGGTGCCCTGGACGCCCAGGCGGTTCATCACCTTCCACGTGACCGTGGTGCCGGCGGTGGTGGCGGGCGCCACCATCCACAGCACCTCGCCCGCGTTCACCTTGGTCGTCGCCCCGCCGGTGGAGACCAGGACGAGGCCCGTGGCCAGGTCGGCCACCCGCGCGCGCCGCCTGCGGCCGGAGACGATCAGCGTGCGCCCGGAGACCAGCCCGTCCACCGTGCGGTCAAGCTGCACGGTGAGCCCGCCGACCAGCGAGGTGTCGGGCGCCTCGGTCAGCGGCAATTCCTCGCTCTGGAGATGGACGACCGTCTCGCGGCGCGGGAACCAGCTGAGGTGCTCGCGCGCGTCCAGCGTCAGCCGCGTCACCTTCGCGGTCAGCGTCCAGTCGGTGCGCGCCGCGGGGAGCGCGGTGACCACGCGGTAGAGCTCGGTGTAGTCCGCCTTGCTGAGGACGATCCAGCTCCCGGAGACGACCTTGGGATACGTGGCGTCGAGGTCCAGCTTCTCGTCGGCGCCCTCGGCGGTGGTGAACTCCGGCCACTGGGTGAGGCTGCCCGTGTAGTTCCCGTTGGCGTCGAGATCCGACTTCGCCGGATCGAAGGCGGCCTTGATGATTCCCGGCATCGCCCGCCAGTCCGGCGCGTTGAAGCCGAAGAGCGAGCCGCGGGCGCGGAACACGTAGCAGGCGGGGTCGTCCGCCGGCTCCACGCGCCGGGTGGACGACTTGTAGCCCAATCCTTCCGTCCACGTCACCTTCGTGCGCCCGTTGGCTGCGTCGGCCTCGACCGCCGAGACGAAGCGGAAGTCCCAGTTCTCGCTCCCGCCGTACGCCACCCGCTCCTTGCCGACGAGGAGCAGCGCGTCGCCCACCTGCAGCCCCGTAGCGATCCCGTCCAGCCAGAGCACGGTCTCGCCCAGCTCCAGCCCCTGCGTCTTCGTCTTCCGCGGATAAAGGAGGTTCCACTCCGGCCGCGCCTCCACCTCTTCCACCGTCTCGAAGGTCTGCGCCGTCTGCCCGGGGCCGGGAACGCTCTGCACCCGCAGCCCCGTGGCCAGCGTGACGGTTTCGGGAACGACCGAGGCGGCGGTGAGCGGGGCCACCTTCACGTCCTCGAGCGTGAACGCCAGCTCGGTGGACGCGGCCACGCCGGGGTTCAGCTCGTAGCCGATGGTGCGCGCCAGCTCCAGCACCGAGCGCCGCTCCGTGGCCGTGCGCAGGAACCCCTCGTTGGCGATGCGCTCCTGGTAGAAGGTCAGCACGTCCGCCGTGGTGGCCCACGCGTCGAGCAGCGAGATGGCGGGGTCGTCGGGCGCGCGGGTGGAGAGGGAGACCAGCGGGCGCAGCTCCGCCGTCCCGTCGTCGGAGAGCACGGTCTGCGAAACCAGGCGCTTCAGCATCCGCTCCAGGAACTGCGGCTGCGTGCCGATGCGGTACGCCAGCGCGGGAAGCCCCGGCGGGTTGGTGATCTCGGCCGCGGCGTCCGTCGCCAGTCCGGGCGAGTCGGTGCCGCAGCAGCCGCAGGTGTCCAGCGCGGCGCCGCAGTCGGCCGCGCGAGGGTCGGCGTCGCTCACAGGCCACCCTCCATCTGGAAGTCGATCTTGCCGTTCTCGGGAAGGCTGGGGTCGTTGTCCATCCGCGCGATCTCCAGCCGGTCCAGCACGATGGCGCCGCCGGCCAGCTCGCCGCGCGCGGGCTGCCCCCAGCGCTGGAAGGTCTTCGGCTGCACGAAGGACACGCCGGGCACCTGCATGGCCGCGGCGATCAGGCGGCTCAGGTACACGGGCTGGCCGAAGGTCAGGTTGTCGGGATGGAAGAAGGCGCGCTGCCCGTCGGGCGTGGTGCCGCTGCCGAACACGTCCAGCAGCGCCCGCTTCACGTCGGCGCGGAAGAAGCCCGGCTTCACGCAGACGGCGAGCACCACGTCGAGCGGCACGAACTGGGGCGAGTCGATCTCCAGGTCGTGCCCGGCCAGGCGGAAGGGCTCCAGGAAGGCCCGCATCTCGTCGCGGAAGGCCTGGTCCACCGCGCACCCGCCGCGCCGGTCGATGCTCACGAACACCGTGTACCAGCTTCCCGTCCACCGGCGGGTGGCGGCGGCGCGCTGCACCTCGGGGTGGCGCTGCGCCATCTCGGCGTAGTCGGCCTCGGTGACGGCGCGCTCCTGCCGCAGGAAGGCGGTCGGCGCGTACTTGCGCACGTCGGCCAGCGGCTCGGGGTCCTCGCCCCCCGCCGCGGGAAGCGGGTTGCGCACGCGGACCACGCCCTGGGGCGCATCCACCAGCCGGGTGATGGCGTCGGCGCCCACATTCCCCGCGCGGCCGTTCCCCACGCGGTAGGTGGCCGCCAGGTTCGAGACGGGAAGGCGCCCGGCCAGCCCGTCGCCGAAGCGCAGGAAGGTGGTGCCGTCCTCCTCGCTCTCCACCACGAACTCGGTGGCGAAGCGGTCGCTCCCCAGCAGGTCGGGGCGCGGGTCCCACACCGCGCCGGGCGTTTCGGGAGATTCCAGGCGGATCCATGGCCGCACGTCGCCCATCTCCCGCTGGAAGGCGGCGATCGCCGGCTTCGCGGGGTCCACGGCAACGGAGTTCCCCGCCGCGTCGGTGGCGCGCGCCTGCCGGGTGAGCGGCGCGCGCGCCAGCCGCGGGCGGTAGCGCGCGGAGGCGGTGAGCTCGTCCAGCTCCTCGGCCACCGTCCGCCCGTGGTCGGCCAGGACGACGTTGCCGCGGGCGACGGAGACGGCGTGCAGCAGGTCGGGGTCGGACGAATCGGCCACGTCCCACAGGCAGAGCGTGAAGGGGAGCGCGTCCTGCGGGTCCCACGACACCTCCAGCACGCGCAGGAGCTGGGTGGGATCGTCCTCGGTGAAGAGCGGGTCCTCCGTCTCCACCACCCGCGTGAGGCGGACGGCGTGGCGGTGGCGCGGGTCGGCGTCGGCCTCGGCGCGGCTCTCGGGCGAGCGCACCTCCTCGAACACCAGCACGTCGCCCGGGCGCAGGTCCACCAATCCCCCCTCGTTCAGGCGGACCAGCGTGGCGCGGGTGGCGCCGCGGGGCAGGCAGCAGCGCTCGTCGCCCCAGTTGTGCACGCGGATGCGCGAGTTGGCGGCGCGCAGGGTGACGGGGTGCAGCGTCTCGAATACCAGCGCCCCCGCGTCCTCGGCCGTCTGCGCCGGGTCGTCGCCGGTGACCTCGGTGGAGAGCGGGGTGGCGGCCTCGGTCAGCAGCTGCGTTCCCGGCTGCAGCACCTCGCCGTCGGCGTCGCTCGCGGGCTCGACCTCGAAGGTCACCCAGGTGCGCGCGTTGGCGCCGTCGTGCATGAAGTAGTCGACCAGCCGCGCGTGCCGGCGGACGGAGACGCGGCGGCGGGCGGTGCCCAGGTACGCCTCGGTGGCCACGGCGTCCTGGTAGTAGCTCAGGTGGTCGGCGGCGTAGGCCAGCACCTCCACCAGCGCGATCCCCAGGTCGGCGGCGTTGCGCTCGCTCCACCCCGGCATGGTCACGGCCATGCGGTCCAGCATCAGGCGGCGGAACGAGGCGTAGTCCTTGGCCAGGTAGTCGATGGGCGGCGGGGTGGCGGCGGGCTCGGCGCACCCCTCGCGGGGGCGGCAGTCGAACTCGCTGGGGCACTCCACCTTGAACGAGAAGGCCACCTCGGAGAGCTGGGGATCGAACCCCTTGGGCGGGAGGTCGGCGGCGCCGGGGCCGCTGTCCACCAGCCGCAGCGTGTAGGTGGAGAAGTCGCCCGCGCGGTCGGTGCGCACGACCAGCACGTTCTGCGGGTCGTCGTCCAGCGCCTGCAGCGTGTTCTTGAGCCTGTTCGACTCGGCGGCGTCGGGCTGCCCGGCCAGCACCTCGCTGGCGGGAAGCGCCCACTCCACGGCCACCCCCTGCACCCGCACGCCGCCCTCGATGCGCACGCTGGCGGCGGTGAGGGCGGTGACGGGAAGGAAGCAGTGCACCAGCAGCGTCTGCTGGCGCGGGGGGATGCTGGAGGTGTCGAGCACCTCCAGGAAGTCGATTCCGTTCAGCGTTCCGTCCTGCCGCACCAGGGCGCGGCGGGTGTCGCTGGGGCAGTAGAGCTGGCTCTTCATCCCTTCGGTCCGCTTGCTCGGGGAACGAGGGTGGATTCGGCCGCCACGCCGTGCGGCCTCACCTGCGAGGTCCGCCCGAACGCGCCGGAAGATCGGCGGCGATGGAACTGCGACAGCGAACGGCGATGGAACGACGGCGACGGAACCCGCGACTTCTGGATGGTCTGCGCGCCTGCATGAATCCCGATGAACCGCGTTCCCGTCGAGACTTCAGTGCGATTCCGCCGCGCCCGTGGAACCCTCTCCCCCCGCGGGCCCTCCCTTCCGCAGGCCCTCCCCCCGCGGCTGGGGCCGCGTACCCCCTCCCGATGACGGGAGGGGGTAACTTCGATGGCGGCGCTCAGGCGATGGCGCCCACTTCACTTCTCGTGTGATGCGTGGCCCGAGGCCGCATCTCCGCGCCACTCACGCACTTCCGCACTTCCGCACTTCCCTCACGCTTCCCGGCTGAACGTCTCTTCCCTGCGCTGGTCGGAGCGGCGGACCAGGTAGCGCACGGTGACCTCCACGCGGCCGTCGCCGGCGTCCACGGTGACGTCGTCGACCTGGATGATGTCGCCCAGCCACTGCTGGAGGGCGCCCTGGACCAGGAACTGGGTGGTCGCGGTCAGCTCGTCGCTCACGGGGGCGAAGACGAGCTGCAGCAGGCCGCTGCCGAAGTCGGGGCGGTTCACGCGCTCGCCGGGCGTGGTGAACAGCACCTGCTCGATCAGGTCGCGGACGTGGTCGTCGTCGCCGGTTTCGCCGGTGCGGCCGCGGTTGTCGGTGTGGAACGGGAAGTCGATGTTCATGGGCTACATCCCGGTGACGCGCGGCTGCACCGCCGAGACCACCGGCGGCCCCTGCGGAATCCCTTCCGCGCTGAAGCACATCCCGCTGCTGGCCTGGAGGATGGCGGGCGAGCCGTTCACCATCACCCGCGCGGCCGGCACCAGCCACTGCACGCGGATGCACGGCTGCGGCTTGGTGCCCGCGCCCACGGGGATCTGGAACGGGCACCCGGCGATGGGATAGCTGTCGGCCATCGACGCGGCGGGCGCGTTCACCACCACGCGCGGGCTCCCGGGAACGACCTGGGCCATCCCCCCGTGCGGGCACATGATCGTAGCCCCGACGTGCACCAGCGGTCCCGGCATCTCCCGGCCTCCTTTGAGATCATCCCCCGAACGGACATCACCGCGTTCCCTCCGCCTCGCGCCCTCCCCCGCGCCGGAGGGCGCGACCCCCTCCCGTTCCGGGAGAGGGTGGCTCCCAAACCATCTCCGCGCCCCGGCAGCCCCCGCGCGGAGGACGCTTCAGCCGGGCGGGCAGGACGCCTCCCAGTCGCACCACCCTCGCCCAGCCACCTCTCCCGGTACGGGAGAGGTGGACGGCCTGGGCCGGCCGGAGAGGGCGCGAGGCGTCGGACGCGCACTCCCGCACTCCCGCACTCCCGCACTTTCGCACTTTCGCACTCCCGCACTACGTCACCACCATCGCCCCCTGGTTCACCGTCACCGACGGCCCGGCCATCACGATGCTCGCCCCCTGGCCGTTGGTGATGATGATCCCCGTCTGGCTGATGGAGATCATGGCCCCGGTGTTGGTCTTCAGCAGGATGCCCCCGGCCGCGCCGGGAACGTCGCTGATCATCAGCGTGTTCTGCCCCTGCGTCTGCAGCACGATGCTGGGCACCCCCGGCGCGGCGGCCAGCGCCAGCGCCGGCGGCTCGGCGGCCGAGCCCCACCAGCAGCCGGACCAGATGGGGTAGTCGGGGTCGCCCTGCTCGTACTCGATCCACACCCCCGTGCCGATCTGCGGCAGCACCCACATCCCGTACTGCTTGCCGGTGATGGGCACGCACGCCGTGGCCCAGCTGCTGGGGATCACGCCGGTGACGTCGGGGACCATGGCCTGCACGCGCCCCTGCTGCATGGGGTCCACGTTGTTGATCACCGTGCCCCGGTACTTTCCGTAGAAGCGCTTCTTTTCGGTCATGCGGGCACCCGGGGAAGCGTGGAGACCAGCCCGTTGCGGACCAGGGTGAACTCCTGCCGGTAGTCGCCGCGCTGGATGGTGTGCGTCACGCTCTTCACGTAGTACAGCCCGTCGAACGCCGTCCCCGCGCCGCGCACCCCCACCAGCCCCCGCGCCTTCAGCACGCGCCCGTAGCGGGCCACGTTCAGCGTTCCCGTTCCCGTCACCGCGTCGCTGCTCTTCGCGGCCTTGGCCAGCCCGATCAGCGCCGAGCGGATGGGCCCCAGCTTGGCCGTGCCGTCGATGATGTAGAACTTCTTGGGGATCGGCGGCACCGCGCCCAGCGGCGGGCTGAGCGGGGTGATGTCGGGGATGGGGATGGGGATCAGCGCCTTGCTGCGCGGCTCCTGGATGATCAGGATCGGCAGCTCCTTGCTCTCGGTGTCGAAGGTGAAGCCCAGCCGCTCCACGTTGGTGTGCGCGTCCATGTCCACGTTCAGCGCCGGCTGCGGCGCGCCGATGCGGATCTCCGGCCCCCAGTACGCCACGCTGGCCCCCGGCGCCGGCCCCGGGCTCACGTAGAAGGCGTAGCCCACCTCGTCGGCCAGGCTCTTCACGTACGCCAGGTCCGTCCCCTCCTGCGTGGGGATGCGCTCCACGGGAATGGGGATGTCGATCAGCACGCTGGGGATCACCATGGGGATCACCCCGAAGGCCATGTACTTGGCCAGGATGATGGCGACGCGCGCCTCGGGCGGCATGGCCGGGTACAGCATCCCGCTGAAGTCCAGGTAGTCCATCACCGCGGTGAGGTCCTTCCCCTTGATGGTGAGCGTCGACGGGCCGCCGTTCTCGCCCGGGGCGAGCTCGTGGTTCGTCATCACCCCGTCCATCAGCACCTCGGGCGTTCCGTTCACCGTGGCCACGATCACCACGCGGACCAGGGGGATGGAGCCGCCGCCGGCCAGGAGGAAGATCGTCTGCAGCGGCGAGCTCTTCGTCAGCGAGAAGGTGAGCTCGAAGCCGCTGGCCGTTTCCCCCGCCGTGGTCATCACCTGCACGCGGACCAGCGCGTCGAGCACCGCCTGGGGTACGGGCACGGGGACCGCGGGGCCGATCATCAGCGACAGGCGTACCGGGTTAGCCATTCAGCCCCCCCGGCAGCCCCGCGGGAAGGGTGATGCGCAGCGTCCGCCCCTCCTCCTCCATCTCCGCCGGGCGCATGGCCCCGTTGGCGTCGCAGATGCGCCAGAACGCCTCGGGGTCGCCCAGGTAGCGCGCGGTGAGGTGGTCCAGCCGCTCGCCCTGGCGGACGGTGTGCTCCTGCAGCAGCGCGAAGCGGTCGGCCGCGGGGATGAAGCGGCGGCGCAGATACGCCACGATGCGGCCGTCCGCTCCGGTGTAGGCGGCCGTCTCCACGCCGGAGTAGCGCGACTGCGGGGGAAAGCGGCCGGCGGTGCCGGCCAGCGCCAGAAGCGCGCGTACGGGGTCGCTGCTCACGGGATCCCTCCGATCCCCAGCGCGCCGAAGGCGCCGCCCGCGGCACGCGCCGCGAGACGTTCCTTCTGCTGCTGGTAGGCCATGTACAGGCTTCCGCCGCGGTGCTGGAAGCCAAGGTCGTTCACGCTCAGCACCCGCATCCCCAGGCTGACCTTGGCGCGGATGGGGTTCAGCGCCGGGTCGAACGCCTCCTCGGTGATGCCGAAGTCGGTGATGCGCACCGGCAGCACCCGCGTCTTGCTCCACACGAAGAGCGAGAGCGGCGCCTCCATGGGAAGGATCTCCAGCGTCCCCGACTGCGCCAGCCGGTTGTTCTCCACCAGCGCGGCGCTGGTGGGGTAGACGATGGTCTCCAGCGCGGCCAGCTGCGGGTGGATGCCCAGCTGCACCGCGTCGGGGTTGCGGTCGGGCTGCTCCAGCTGGTCGGTGGCGTCGATCTCGGCCTCGAGGGTGATGGTCTCGACCGGCGGCGCCTTGATGCGCAGCGCCTCGCTGCGGTCGCCGCCGTCCTGGCCGGTGGCCTGCGGCTGCAGCTTGCGGGTGAGCGTGTCGGGGTTGTACTGCAGCACGATGATGCGCAGCACCGCCGACGTCTCGGCGTCGATCAGCACGATCCCCCCCTTCAGCAGCCGGGGCGAGCCGGGAAAGGTCGTCATGCGCTCCTCCTCGGCGGTGCTTGGGCCTCGCTTCTCATCCGTCTCCCTTCGGGTTGTCCCTCTCCATCCGCGTCTCCGCCATCAGTGCCGCGCGGAGCGACGCGATCTGCGCGTCCCGCTCCGCCGGGTCGCGGCGCACGTCCAGCGGCTCGCCGCGGATGCCGCGGACGAAGTAGAGCGCCAGGTCCTTCACCCGGAAGGCGAAGGCGTTGCCGAGCGTGGCCACCTGGCTGCCGCTGTACCGCACCGGCGCGCCGTCCTCCAGCAGCTCCCACAGCGGCGCGACGGCCGCCGTTCCCAGCGCGCGCAGGTGGCGCCCCGCCGGGCCCTCCACCTCGCCGGGGATGCCCCAGGCGTTCCCCCACCCGGTCCACCCGCCGGCCAGCGCCGCCGCGTAGACCGGCGCGAGCGCGGCCGCGTCTCCCGGTGGCGCATCGCCCGCATCTCCCAGCGCCAGGACCTCGGCGGCCAGGAAGCGCGCCTCGCCCGGCGCGCCGGGGTCCAGCATCACCTCCCGCAGCCGCTCGCGGCCGCCCGGCTCGTCGCGGAGGGCGGCGGCGGCGGAGGGGTCGGCGCGGTGGAAGAGCTCCAGGTAGCCCAGCCCGCGGAGCCGCCGGACCAGCGCCTCGCGCCCGGGATCGCCGCCCGGGTGCGTCACGGGGCCTTCGCGTCGGCGAGCGAGGCCGCGGATATCCACCCCACCGCGCCGCGCCGCGGGCCGTCGACCACGGTGACCATCCACCACTGGTCAGCCCCCAGGTTGAACAGCCGGCCGGCGGCCTTGTCGGTGACCTCGACGCGCGTGTTCACCGGCAGCTTCGCCTTCACCGAGTCCTTCGCCTTCGCGGGGTTGCCCACCAGCTCCACGTCCTTCGCGTTCGTGTACTTGCCGGTGACCAGCGGCAGGTCGATGGTCTCGTCGCCCGCGGCGGTCTTGCTGGCGTTCCACAGCTCCGCGGCGGCGCCGAACACGTCGCTGGGCGCGTCGGCCGAGACCACCGAGAGGGGGAGCTTGGTGAAGGCCCCCGCCGCGTCGATCTCCCATCCCCAGCGCACCGAGCCGTAGTAGGTGCCCCGCTGCGCCCCGTCGACCGCCAGCGCGGTGCTCTCGAACACCTCGCTGCGGTTCACCCCGGGCGGCGTGATGGTGGGCTTGTCGATCAGCAGCGCGTCCTGCTTGTGGAGCTTGCCGCCGTCGGTGTAGCGCCAGCCGTGCCGCCCCCATCCCTTGGTGGTGGGCGTGCTGGACAGGGTGTCGCCGGGAGATGCCTTCTTCGTGGCGTACAGCGGGTTGGCGTAGTCGTCGACGCGGTCGATCCCCACCCCTTCCCCCGCCTTTCCCGCGGGGATGGCACGTCCCCGGTCGCTCGCGCTGGCGAACGCCGCCTTCCCGCCGACCTTGGCGATCGAGGTCTGCACCATCCCGATCTTCCGCGCGAACACGTTCCGCCCGGGCTTGAAGCGGAGGGTGATGTCGACGCCCACGTCCTTTCCGCCGTCCTGCACCGCGTCGTACTTGTCGGTGTCGAACTCGCCCGCCCAGGTCGTCGCGGCGCGCTGCAGCAGCGGCGAGGGCGGCGCGGTCTGGGACAGGCGCCGGCGCGCGGCGGGGCGCGGGGCGGGCGAGCGCGAGACCTCGTCCGCGGCCCGCTCGGCGTCCGACGAGGCACGGCCGACGCGCGGCGGCCCGTCGGCCAACGGACGGCCGGACTGCTGGACCACGTGCGCCAGCTCGTGCTGCAGGAGCCTGCGCCCGGCGGGGGTGTGCGGCGAATACTCGCCCGCGCCGAACACCACGTCGCTGCCCAGGGTGAAGGCGCGCGCGCCGACCCCGGCCGCCGCGGCCGCGGCGCGCGCGTCGCTGTGCACGCGCACGCGGCCGAAGTCGTGGCCCAGCCGCTGCTCCATGGCGCGGCGCACCGGCGCGTCCAGCGCGCGCCCCGCGGACCGCTGCCCGGCCATCGCCGGCGCGGGCGGAGCCGTCGCCCTGGTGCGTGCCACCCGTTCGCGCATCGTCTCCCTCTTCCTTGCCGGATTTGCCGGCCGTCAGCGGATGATGATCTCGCGCAGCCGGGGCGCGCCGTACTCCCAGTACCGCTCCTGCACCACGATGACGAAGTTGCGGAGCTCGGCGGGGATCACCGAGCGCAGCGAGGCCAGCGTGCGCCCGTAGCCCACCGACTTGGCGATGTGCTCGGCGTGGCCGCGCGAGGTCACGTCGGCCACCACCAGCCGCCCGCCCGCGCGGTCCACGATCACCGCGTCGGGGCGCTCGTTGCCGGGGAAGATCTGCCGCAGCCAGCGCGTGGCCGCGTTTCGCCCGAAGCGCCCGCGGGGGATCATCTCCGCCTCGGCGGGAAGCTCGCTGGCCCAGCGCGCCAGCTCGCCCCGCTCCAGCGCCGTTCCCGCCGCCTGCCGGTAGCGCAGGTCGGCGATGTCGGTGGCGGTAGGCGGCTCGGCGGTGGCTTCCAGGTCGGCGATGGCGTCGGCCGTGTCGCTGGGGCCTTCCAGCACCTCGCTGGCGGAGGGGCGCCCGCGCGGCGCCTCGGCCTCGGCGGCCCAGAAGTCCTCGGGCCGGTCGAACGGCTCGTCGAACGGCCTGCGCTCCATCCGCCCGCCCCGGCTCCCCCGCCCGCCGCCGCGCCCGCCACCCCCGCGCCCGCCTCCGCCGCCCCGTCCCCCGCCTCCGCGTCCCCCGCCGCCCCCGCGCCCACCGCCCCCACGTCCCCCGCCACCCGCCGTGCTCCCCCGCCCGCCGCGCGGGCCCGTCGCCGTCCCGCCGCGTCCGCCGCCGCCGCGTCCCCCGCCACCGCCGCGCCCGCCGCGCCCGCCCGGGCCGGAGCTGGCGCGGGGTGCCTCGCCCGCGCTCTCGCCCGCCAGGCGCAGCCCGCGCCCGCCCGCGCCCTCTTCCGCCGCCAGGGCGACAGGGCGCTGCCCCTCGGCGCCCGCGGCCTCGGCAAACTCCACCGGCACCTCGCCCGAGACCGGCTCGGCCGGCGCCGTCCCCGGACGGGAATTCGCGCGGGCGCGGCTGGCGCGGTACTCGGCCAGGTCCACCACGTTGCCGCGTCGCGGGCTCGCCGCCGGGCGGCCGCCGTCCGCGCGCGGCGCCGGCTCGGGGGGCGCGCCCTCCGGGGCCGCGCGGGCGGGGCGCGCAGCCGGCGGCTCCACGGGCGGGCGTTCCGGCTGCACCAGCCGCAGCCGCGGGCGTCCGGCGGGAGCGGGCTCCGGCGCGGGGGTGGGCTCGGCGACGGACGCCGGCTCCGAGGCGCGGGGCCCCGCCGCAGGCTCCGCCGCGGGCGCCGGCTCGGCGACCGCGGGACGGCCGGCCGCCGGCTCGGAGACGGCGGGACGGCCGGCCGCCGGAGGCTCGGCCACCGTGGGACGCACCGGCGCCGGCGGCTCCACCGGCGGCGTGGCGGGCGGCTCGGCCGCGACCGCCGGGCGCGAGGCCGGCGCGGGCTCCACCACCGGCTGCGGCGGCGGCTCGGTCACCGTGGGGCGGCCGGCGGGCGGCTCCACGACCGCCGGCGGCTCCACCACGGGCGCGCGCAGCGGGAGGGCGGGTGCCCCCTCGGCCAGCGCGCCCGAGCCGCCGCGGAGCCGGCTGGCCGCCCGCCCCAGCGCCGTCCACGCCGCGCCCTGGCTGGGGTTGGTGAACGAGGGAGGGAGGCGGCCGTTGATCTGCTTGTTGATCCGCCCGCCCACGAAGAAGCTGGCGAAGGTCGTCAGCCCGTGCCCCAGCGCGTAGCCGGCCTGGAACGGGGTGAGGTCGGGGTTGGTGAACGCCGACGCCGCCTCGCTAAGCCCCAGGATGTCGAGCACCGCCCCGCCGAACGCCGCCGGCCCGCTCTGCCCCGCCCCCACCCGCCGCTCGTACGCCTCGTACAGCCCGTAGACGAGCAGGCCCACGGCCGCCACGCCCACGATGATCTCGGCCACCACCGCCGAGACCCCCGCCACCACCAGCAGGAAGACGGCGAGCTTGATGACCAGGATGACGGCCACGACCAGGAGAATCGCCGCGATGATCCCCACGATGATCCCCGCCACGATCTCGCCGATGTCGCGCAGCGCCGCGAGCACGGGATGGTCGTAGTCCCACCCGGTGTCGCTCCCCGCCTCGCGCGCCTTCGGCGCCACCTCGCGCACCGCGTCGTCGTTGTGCGCCAGCCCCTCGCGCACCTTCCCCGACACCTGCGTCTCCGCGTCGGAGAGCATCGTCCGGAAGCGCCCCCGCAGCTCGGTGGCGGACGGGGCCAGGCCGTCGCGCGCCTGCGTCTCCATCTGCCCCACCGACGTGTCCATCTCCGTCAGGATGCTGCCGTAGCCGGTGTCGACCTCGACCACGAAGGTGGAGAGCGAGGTGGAGATGGAGTCCACCGTGCGCGTGATCTCGGTGGTCACCGCGCGCTCCACCGCGCGCAGCCCCTGCCCCACGCCGGGGAGAACGCGGGGGAACTCGCCCGCCATCCCCTCGGCCCCGGTGCGCGTCTGGGCCACCGCGTCCTCGGCCGCCGCGCCCGCGAACTCGCGCACCTGCCCGGCGAAGGCCCGCGACGAGCCGGGGTCGGGCGCCGGCGCGTCGCGCAGCACCGCCGAGCCCTCGGCCACCAGCTCGCGGATGCGGCTCGCGGCCGGCTCCACCGACCCGTCGATGAAGCGCAGCGCCCGCCCCAGCGCCGCGTCGATCTGCGTGGTGGCCGCCGTTCCCACGCCGCGGGTGCGCGTCTCCGCCGCCGTTGCGGCCGCGTCCAGCGTGTCGGTGGCCTGCGTGTGCTGCGTGTCGAGCTGGGTGTGCGCGGTGGCGGCGCGGGCGTCCAGCGCGGCCAGCGCCGCGGCGGTCTGCCGGTCCACCTGCGCCAGGAGCTCGGGAAGGTGCTGGTCGTAGCCCCGCAGCGCGTCGTCGCCCCCCTGCCGGAAGCGGTCGGGAAGCGGCGTGGTCACCTCTTCCACCGCCGCCACGCCGTTGGGAATGCGGGCGCGGATCTCCCGCGCGGTGTTGGCTCCCACCCGCCGCGCGGCCGAGGCCTGGCGGCGGCCGCGCTCGTTGCCGGCGTACCCCGCCGCCACGCCGTTGGCGGCCTCCACCGCCTGGTTCGCCTGCTCCTCGCTGCGGGTGCTCACGCGCGTGGCGTGGCGGGTGCGCAGCGCCTCGGCATCGGCGATGGCGGTGGTGACGTGCCCCTCGATGGCGGTGCGGTGGTCGTCGAACACGCGCTGCATCCGCTCGCGCCCGGCGCGCCCCGCGATCTCGCCCTCGGAGCGGCGCGCGGAGAGCTGGCTGTCGACCTGCGCGTGCGCGGCGGTGAAGGCGTCGTCCACCGTCCGCCGCCTGGCCGTGAACACGGCCTGCACGCGCAGCACGGCGGCGTCGGTCCGCGCGGTCACCGCGCCGCGCACCTGCTGCGCCTGCCGCAGCACGGTGCGGCGCGCCTCGGCGGCCCCCTCGCGGATGCGCGCCTCGGACTCGGCCGGCACCTGCTCCGACAGCTCGCCGGCCAGCTGCGCGGCGTCGGCGCGCGCGGCCTCCAGGTCGATCTCCGGCTCCGCCGGCGCGGCGGCCGCGGGGCCGGCGGGCGTCGTCCCCGCCGCCGCGGGGGACGGCGCCGCGCCGGGGGAAGGAGAAGCGGGAGATGGAGATGCGGCGCCGCCCGTGCCACCCGCCGGCGTGGGAACGGGGAGGTCCTCCGACACCGCGGCGCGGTCGGTCCGGTCGTCGCCGGGAGACTGGCGGCCGAAGGCGCCCGCGAGCGAGATGAGCCCGCCCAGCCCCGCCGAGCGCGCCAGCGCCTCCAGCGCGCCCGGGCGCTCCGGCGCGGTCGGCCGGGCGGCGCCGCGCGGCCGCGGGCCCAGCGGCGCGCGCGCCGGCTCCGCGCGCTCGCCCGGAGGCGCGGCGGGCGCGGAGGGCGGCCCCTCCGCGGAGGGCGGGCCGCCTGCGCCTCCGCCCGGCGCCCCGGCACCGGCGGCGCCCTCGGCCGGCGGCGGGGGCGGCTCGGGGAGCGGCTCCACGCGGTCGGCCAGGCGCACCGGGCGCTCGCCCTCGCCGCCCTCGCGCTCGCCGGCGTCCGCGTCCGCCGCCGTCTGCGCCCCCGCCCGGGCCTCGCCGTCGGCGGCGACGGTCTCCGCGGCGGCGGCGTGGGCCGCGGCGGTCTGCGGGGCGCCGGCACCGGCCGGGGCGCGCGGCGTCGACGCTTGCGACGGCGGCGGCAGCCCCTCGCGCGCGGACGGCGGAACCGGAGCCGGAGGACGGGCGACGGCGGGCGCGGGCGGCACCGCGGGCGCGCGCCGCGCCGCCGCCGCGGCGACGGAGCGGTCGTCCGGCCGGCCCGGGCGCGCGGGGTCCTGCGCCACCGCCGTCCCGTCCGCCGCGGGGCGGAGCGGAGTGGGGTTCGCGGTCGCCTCGGGTCCGGGAGGACGGGCGGCGATGCGGTCGATCTCCCCCCGCCGCGCCGGGTCGGCCTCCTCGCGGAGGCGGCCGAGCACCGCGCCCCGCGCCAGGTCGCCCAGACTGGAGATGCGGAGGTGGACGCGCCCCTCGCGGTCGGCGGGGTCGCGGCGGAGGGCGCGGAGCAGCTCCTCGACCGACTCCACCTCTTCCTCTTCGTCGCGCGCGCCTTCGTCCGCCTCCGTCTCCTCCGCCTCCGCCGCGGCGGTCTGGCGGGCGATGACGCCGGGGATGGGCGACGGGGTGAGCGCGGCGGGGCCCGGCTCCCGCCCCGCCATCGCCGCCCGCGCCGCGCCCCCGGCCTCGCGCTCCGCCCGGTCGCCGGGAGAGGTGACGGGAGATTCGGGGGAGATGGAGGGCGATTCGTCCCCCTGCTGGACGGTGTGCGCCAGCTCGTGCGCGAGGAGCCGGGCCCCCGCCGCGCTCGCCGGCCGGAAGGCGCCCGCCGCGAAGAAGATGTGCGCGCCGCGGGTGAAGGCGCGCGCCTCCAGCGCCTCGGCCGCTTCCGCCGCCGCCGGCCCGGCGTGGACGCGCACTCGCCCGAAGTCGTGCCCGAAGCGCTCCTCCATCTCCCGCCGCACCCCCGGCTCCAGCGGCGCGCCGGGGGAGCGGGCCGCGCGCTCCAGCGCGGGAGCGAGGCGCTGGGCGCGCTCGTCCTCGCGCTCGGGGCGGGCGGGCTCGGCGGCGGCGGGCGCGGGGCGCGCGGCGGTGGGAGCGGCCAGGACGCGCGTCATCGCCCCTCCCCTCCCCCCAGCGCGCCGTACACCGAGCGGGCGAGGCGGGCACCGAGGACGGACGGGGAGGCGTCCGCCGGGAGCGCCGCCGCGGGAGCGCGCAGCGCGGGGACGTCGCCGCCGGCAGCGAGGCCCGCGGGAACGCCGTGCTCCGCCATCAGCCGCCCCAGCTCGCGCTCCAGCGCCGCGCCGATGCGGTGCCGGTCGCCGGGGCGGAAGCCCTCGAGCACCAGCGAGCCCACGTGCAGCTCCACGGCGCGCGGCTTCACACCCATCCGGCCGTCTCCGCGTCGGAGAGCGACTTCTCCAGCTTGGCGTACTCGGCGCGCGCGGCGCGCAGCAGGTGCGGCATGCGCACCGGCTCGCCCGCGTCGGCCGCCAGGAACGCCGCCGACAGCGCGATGTTGCGGATGTTGCCCCCCGCCACGTTCAGCCGCGCCAGCTTCGCCCAGTCCAGCCGGTCCACCGGCGTGGCCGCGGGGAACACGCGGCGCCAGATCTCCGCGCGCTGCGCCGCGTCGGGGAAGGGGAAGTGCACCACGAAGCGGAGGCGGCGCAGGAAGGCGCTGTCCAGCGCGTCGCGGGCGTTGCTGGTGAGCACCGCCAGCCCGCGGTACGCCTCCATCCGCTGGAGAAGGTAGCTGACCTCGATGTTGGCGTAGCGGTCGTGGCTGTCCTTCACCTCGCTGCGCTTGCCGAACAGCGCGTCGGCCTCGTCGAACAGCAGCACCGCGCCGCCCTCCTCGGCCGCGTCGAACACGCGGCGCAGGTTCTTCTCCGTCTCGCCGATGTACTTGCTGACCACGGCGGAGAGGTCGATGCGGTACAGGTCCAGCCGCAGCTCGCGCGCGAGCACCTCGCCGGCCATGGTCTTTCCCGTGCCGCTGGGCCCCGCGAACAGCGCGCTGATCCCCAGCCCGCGCGAGCCGCGCCCGGCGAACCCCCACCCCTCGTAGACCTGCGAGCGATGGCGCACGTGCAGGGCGATCTCGCGCAGCGTCTGCACCTGGCCGGCGGGGAGCACCAGGTCGTCCCACCCCGACTGCCCGGCAATGCGCTGCGCCAGGTCGTCCAGCCGCGGCCGGGCCTGGGCGCGGCACGCCTCCCACACGCCCTCGCCGGGGTCGGCCCCCGGCTCGCGGGCGGCGGCCGCGCGCGCCGCCGCGCCCGCCGCGCGGATGGCCTGCGCGCCGAAGCGGAACTCCTGCACCACGCCGTCCAGCTTCCCGTTCAGCCGCTCGTGCAGCTCGCCCAGCGCGCCGCGCCACAGCTCGCGCTGCTCGGGCAGCGTGGGCCGGGCCAGGTCCAGGCGAAGGAGGAGACGCTGGCGGGTCCGCAGCGGCTGCGGGCCGCACACCAGCACGGGCCCCAGCGGCTGCTCTAGGAAGCCGGCCAGCGAGCGCAGCGTCTCGGGGTCGTCGGCATCGTCCCACTCCAGCACCAGCACGTCGCCGGTGAGCGCCGCCTCGCGCTCGCACAGGCGGGCCACCTGCTCGCGCGCCTCGGCCCCGCGCGGGAGGTCGCCCGCGCGCAGCGCCCACGCCTGGCACCCGCGCGGCGCGGCCGCCGCGGCCACCGCGCGCGCGGCCGACGGGTCGTCGCCCACCAGCTGCACCGCCGGGGGGCCGGCCCAGTCGCCGGGGCGCGTCCACAGCTCGGCCACGGTGCGGGCCAGCGCCTGGTGCGAGGGCGGAAGGGTGCCCGAGGGGGGGATGGGCTGCAGCAGCCCGCGCAGCCGCTCGTCGTGGCACCAGATCCCGGTCAGGTAGTGCAGGATGCGCTCGTCGATGCGCAGCGGGCTGGTGGCCAGCGTGTCGCCCGCGCCCACCTCCAGCAGGCGCCAGCGGCGGAGCGGCGCGGCGGGGGCCACCGCGCTCCAGTGCGCGCCGGGGAGCACCGCCAGCGCCAGCCCGAAGGTGGGATGGGGGCGGCGCGCGTCGCCCTGCGCCTCGGCCACCAGCGCGGCGAACGAGCCGTCCAGCTCCACCCCGGCGCACAGCAGCAGCACGTCGCGCTCGAACGGCGTCAGCTCGAAGCTCTCCGCCACCGCCTCCAGCGCCGGCGGCCCCTCTCCCTCCTCATCTCCCGGGATCCCCATCTCCCCGTCGCCCTCGATTTCGGGAGAGACTTCGCCCGCGGCGTCGCGGCGGAGGAGGGCGCGCAGGCGGGCCAGCGCCTCCACCAGGAGGAGCTGGTTGGCCTCGGCCCACGCCGGCGCGGCCGCGGCGGCGCTCATGCGGAGATCTCCACGTCGGGCGTCACGTACGCGCCGAAGGTGGGGCTCTGCGCGTCGTCGTCCAGCTCGATGGGGCTCTCGGCGCCGTCCACCTGCACCCGCGCCAGGTAGCGCCCCGGCTCCACGCGCGCGATGGGGAGGGTGAGCTCCGCCGCCGTCTCGGGCGCGTCGGGGTCGGTCCGCCCGGGCGCGGTGAAGGCGTAGGCGAACGCCTGCCGATCTTGCGGCGCGCCGATCTCGTTCAGCAGCAGCACCACCTTCTGCCCGCGCCCCACCTCGGGGTCGATCTCCACCGTCACCTCGGCGGACACCAGCCCGTCTCCATCCGCCTCCTCGTCCGCCGTCTCGATCGAGACGAGCGTGGGGCGGAGGACGAAGGCCGCCACGTTCGAGGCCGTTCCCCCGTGCGGCACCGGCGGATCGCCCAGCTGCAGCTGGTGCACCACCTGCGCGCCCTGCACCCCGGCGCGCAGACCCGCGGGAAGGGTGATGGTGATGCGGTCCGGCGCCAGGTCCGCGGGCGCGGGGGTCACGTCGGCGCCGCCCAGGCGCACCAGCGTGTCCGTGCCGCGCAGCCGGCTCCCGGCCAGGGTGATGCGGCCGCCGGCCACGATCGGCTCGCGCTCGCCGGCCTCAGCGGTCACGCGCTCGACCACGGGCTGCTGCAGCGCGCCCACGTACAGGCGGCGCTCGCGCACGGGCAGGCTGGCGCGCGTGGACTTGCGCGCCTCGATCAGCACCACCGACGCCTGGTACGCCGCCGTGGGCCGGTAGCGCGACTGGAACGCCGTCCACAGCCGCGAGATCTCCTCGGTGTTCAGCGACTCGGGCGAGAGCTTCACCAGCTCCACCTGGTCGGCCAGGTCGGCCGCGGAGAGCGCCTGGAAGGCGGCGGGAAGCGAGCTGGCGTCCACCGGGCTCTGCGGCCCCAGCGCGCGGCGAATGGCGTCGCGGGTCAGGATGGGGTTCTCGTGCAGCAGCTGCATCCCGTACCCCAGCAGGATCTCCTGCACGTACTCCGGCGCGCCGTACGCCGTCAGCAGGTAGTGCAGGTTCAGCGCGAGCGGCGGGTTGCTCACCCGGCTCCCGCGCGAGTCGTACGCCGGCAGCGCGTGCGCGGCGAACGCGGGGTTCGGCGCCACGTGGTACAGGAACAGGTTCAGCCGCGCGTCTTCCTGCGTGCCCGTGGTGATGCGGTCCGGCGGGAGCGAGGTGACCGCCACGTTGCCCACGGCCGACGAGAGGTCGTGGTCCACCATCCCGTTGTTCAGCAGGTCGCGCAGCACGGCCGTGACCGCGGCGATGGCGAGCGCGTTGCTCATGGCCGCCTCCGCGAGGAGTTGCGCAGGTAGTCGCCCAGCGAGGCGCGCGGCGGGCCGGCGGGCGCGGGCGCCGGGCGCGGCTGCGGCGCCGGCTGCGCCGAGGCCCGCACCTCGATCCGCCCGATGCTCACGTGGATCACCGGCGCCGCCTCCTCCTGCGCCGCCGCGGGCGATGGGGCCTGCGGAGCGGGGCGGACCGCCGCCGCGGGCACCGCGATCCGCTCGATGCGCGGGACAATGACCGGGATCCGGCGGGGAGATTCGTCCGCCGCGCGCACCTCCCTCACCTCGCGCACCGTCTCCCGGCGCTCGACCAGCAGCGTCTCACGCGCGGGAGATGCGGGAACGGCGTCGGCCCGCGTCACCACGTCCGCCGGGGCCGGGGCGGGACGGACTTCGGGGGATGGAGAGGGAGATGAGGAGGGCGGCGGAGATGCGAAGCGCGGCGCGTCCTCGCCCACCGGCTCGATCCCCATCACCGGCGCGGGGATCGTCCGCGCGCGGCGGGGGACGGGCCGCGGCTCGGCGATGGGCGTGGGCTCGGGAGACGGGATCGCCGCCGCGCTCCGCATCTCCTCGCGCGGCCCGCCCATCTCCCCCCGCACCGGCTCGGTCGGCCGCGCGGGAGATGGAGACGTGGAGGGTGCGGCATCCCCCGCCCCCGCGGACGCCGGAATCGACGCCGCAGGGGATGGGGAGGACGGCGATGCGGGAGACGCGGCGATGCGCGGCGATGCGACCTCCGCCGCCGGGCCCTCGCCCCACGCCGCCGCGCCCGCGTCCGCCGCCGCCGCGGGCGCGCCCTCGAAGCGCGAGGCGCGGCGGGGCGCCAGCGCGGGGGCGGCGCCCAGGCTGCGGGCCGCCAGCGAGGTCAGGAAGTCGCTCATTCGCCCACCATCTCCAGGTATCGCCGCCGCCGCGCGGGGGTCAGCGCCAGGACGTCGCCCTCGCGCCAGCCGTACGCGCGGGCGAGAGAGTGCACCTCGCGCAGCGTGCGCTCGCCCCACGCCTCGATCTCGCTCCACAGGAACGAGACGATGTCGAACAGCGCCTCCCAGCCGTGGCCGCAGGCGGGACAGGTGAGGGAGAGCCGCACCTCGGCCTGCGGGTCCGCCTCCACCATCTCCGCCGCCACCGCGCGGACCACGGGGTCGGGCAGGTCGCCGGGCGCGCGCGCCTCCCCGCCCTCGCGGGCGTCCACCACGCAGCGCTCCAGCAGCAGCCGCCGGGCGCCGTCCACCCCGCGCGCCCGCGCCGCATCCGCCGCGTCGGCCGAGGTCGGCAGCCGCACCGCCAGCTCGAATCCGTCCACCGCCAGCGCGATCGGCCCCGCGGAGGGCGACGCATCCATCCGCACGTCGTCCACCTCGAAGTCCAGCTCCAGCCGCTCGCCGCACGCGGGGCAGGCGGCGGTGCTCACCACGCGCGGCCCGAACAGCCGCTCGCGCAGCGACAGCAGCACCGCGTCGCGCTGCCCCACCGTCAGCCCGCCCGCCGCCTCCGGCCGCGCGGACGCCGCCGCGGCCAGCGCCAGCCCTCGCCAAGCCGGGGGCTCCCCGTCCCAGCGCTCCCAGAGCGCGAGCAGCTCGTCGGCGGCAGGTGTGCGGAGGGTGGTTTCGGGCATCGGTCGGGTTCGGGTAGGAGCCGGTGGAGTCCTGGGTCCCAAGTCCTGAGTCCTGAGTCCTAAGTCCCAAGTGCTGAGTGCTGAGTGCTGAGTGCTTCCTCCGGATGACGTCGACGCGAAGTGGCGGTGCGGGTGCGCGGACGGCCCGACGCACTCACGCACTTCCGCACTTCCGCACTTCCGCACTTCCGCACTTCCGCACTTCCGCACTTCCGCACTAGATCACGTCGCCGGCTCGGTGAACGACGGCTCCGTGGGCTCCTGCACCTCGTAGTCGCGCTCCCATCCCTCGTTCTCGAGCTTCAGGTGCTGGATGGCGACGGCGTTGGCGTTCGCGTCGAGGTCGGGGAGCGCCTGGTACTCGCTGGGCCAGCAGCGGTACAGCTTGTAGGCGATGGCCAGCTGCCCGGCCTCGTTGTAGAACTCGATGACCAGGTCCTTGCGGAAGTCCTTCAGGCTGGTCTCGGCGCCCAGGCCGGAGCCGTAGTTCCACACCTTGTTCGCCCACTTCTCGAACTCGGTGTCGTGCGTCACGCCGCGCTCCAGCGTGACCGCGTCGTACTTGGTGCGCCCGGGCGACTTGCGCGAGCTGCTGGGGTCGCCGCCCTCGCGGTGCTCCACCACCTCGGTCGTCCGCTTCAGCGAGCTCACCTTGCTCACCCCCGCCACGTACCGCCCGTCCCACTTCACCCGGAACTTGAAGTTCTTGTAGGGATCGAAGCGCTGCGCGTTCACGCTGAACTGGGCCATGGGTCTCCTCCCCGAAGGAAGCTCGGATGGTCGACAGGAAAGTCCTGAGTCCTGAGTCCTGAGTCCTGAGTCCTAAGTCCTAAGTGCTGAGTGCTGAGTGCTGAGTGCTGAGTCTCTGCTGTTCCACTTGGGACTTGGGACTCAGGACTTAGGACTTCTTTTCCTCCCCTACGCCTGCGTCTGCCCGGCGAGCTGCTGGATCCGGATGACCACGAACTCCGCGGGCTTCAGCGGCGCGAAGCCCACCACGATGTTCACGATGCCGCGGTCGATGTCGTTCTGCGTGGTGGTCTCGGAGTCGCACTTCACCAGGTACGCCTCGCGCGGCGTCTTCCCCTGGAAGGCGCCCTGGCGGAAGAGGTTCTGCATGAAGGCGCCTGCGTTCAGCCGGATCTGCCCCCACAGCGGCTCGTCGTTGGGCTCGAACACCACCCACTTCAGGCCCTGGAACAGGCTCTCCTCCAGGTACAGCGCCAGCCGGCGGACGGGGATGTACTTCCACTCGCTGGCCTGCTGGTCGGCGCCGTCCAGCGTGCGCGCGCCCCACGCCACGCCGCCGTAGATGGGGAACGAGCGCAGCGCGTTCACCCCCAGGGGGTTCAGCCCGCCGTTGTCGCCGTCGGTGATGCGCGTGACCAGGCTGGCGCCGTTCAGCGTGGCCTCGGTTCCCGCGGGCGCCTTCCACACGCCGCGGGTCGCATCCGTCCTGGCGTAGATGCCGGCCATGGTGCCGCTGGCGCCCACGTTGCGCGGCCGGTCCTCCTTCAGCCGGTCGGCGATGGTGAGGCGGGGGAAGTACACGGCGGCGTTGCGGCTGCGCAGCCCGTCGCCCTCCAGGGCGGTGAGGAAGTCCGCCATGTCGCCCGGCGTGGCCACCTCCTCGGGGATGTCGGCGATCAGGAAGGCGCGCTTCTCCAGGCAGTACGCCTCGGCGTCGGCCAGCACCGCGAAGTGGCTGTCCTGCTCCAGGTTGGCCGCGGCGGGAATGACCAGGAGGTTGAAGACGAACGGGGCGATGGTGTCGAGCGTGTGCATCCCGGCGATCAGCGCGTTGCTGTCCGGCGCCGCGCCGTCGCCCGCCGCCACCGCGCTCCCACCGTCGATGTCGGGAAGGTCTTCGAAGGGGGTGAACGCCGCGTTCGCCGCGTCGCCCAGCACCCCCGGCGCGGTCACGTCGGTTCCCGTGGGCACCGGGCGCTCGCCCAGGCCGGCGTCGGCCAGCGTCACCATCCGCGACGCCTCGTTCACCGTGGTCACGGCGTAGCGGGGATGCGTCTCGTCCATGCTCAGGTTGCGGTGCACCTCGCTGTCCACCACGGTGTTGCGCCCGTTCACCACGCGCACTTCGCGGATCACCAGGTTGAACAGCGTGGCGGGGTCCGAGGTCTTGTGGTCGACCCCGGCCTGCAGGTTCATCCCCCACAGCCCCGGGTTGGCCGCGGCCAGCAGCAGCGAGTCTTCCAGCGGCGAGGCGCCCTGCAGCATCAGCCCCGCGGGGGTGCCGCCGGTGTCCACCCGCACCACCCAGGCGACCGAGCCGCCGTTGCGGTAGTACTGCTGCAGCGCGAACGACGCCTCGCTGCGCTCGTCCAGCCCGCCGAACACGCGCTCGAAGTCGCCGAAGCTGGTGATCCGCTGCGGGTCGTTCACCGGCCCCCGGGCGAAGAAGTCCACGAACGCCGTGTCGCTGGTGCTGACGCCGGCGATGGTGTGCACCCCGCTCGGGACCTCCTCCACGTACACGCCCGGGTAGCTGTAGGTGCTGGGCATGGAACCTCCTCCGGTTTTGGGGTCTGCGGCCCGGTCAGCGGTGGAGCGCGGCGGCGCCGGCGGTGGCGCGGTCCGCGCGAAGGCTTGCGTAGAAGGCCCGGTCCTCGGGCGCCGGCACCACCTCCGCCAGCGTCCGCGCGTAATCCGGCCGCCGGGCGAACCAGCCGGTCACGTCGGTCTCTCGCATCCGGTTCCACGCGTGGCCGTGGCCGTGGCGCACCAGGATGTACAGCTCGGGGGCGTGGTCGATCGAGGTCCTGGCCGCGCCGCACTCCTCCTGGAACGCGAGGTCGGCCTTCACCCGCACGTCGCGGAAGGGGCAGCGCTCCCACAGTTCGCGGCGGAAGCAGAGCGTGCCCCCGGCGAACCATCCGCCCCCCGGGTCCTTCAGCGCGCCGGCGCCGGCGATCAGCACCAGGAAGCGCCCCATCCCCACCAGCGCGGGCTCCGCGGCCCGGCGCAGCGCGGCCACCGTGGACTCGACGAAGCGCGGGTGGTACCAGTCGTCGTCGTCCAGCTTCTGGATGATGGCGCCGCGCGCGGCCTCCATCCCCCGGTTCAGCTTCATCCCCTGCGAGGTGCCCGGCGGCACGCGCAGGTAGCGGATGCGCGGGTCGCGCGGAAAGCCGCCGCGCACCGGCTCGGGGTCGTCGTCCACGATCACCAGCTCGCGGCCGGCGAAGGTCTGGCGCTGCCAGCAGCGCAGCAGCTGGCGCAGGAAGCGCGGCCGCCCGCCGGTGCACACCACGCCGCTCACCTCGGGCCTCACGCGGCCACCCTCGTCGCCACGCCGGCGCTGGAGAACGAGGCGTAGAAGGCCAGGTCCTCGGCGGGGAGGAAGGGCGGCGTCGCCATCTCCGTCCAGTCCTCCGCGCCGCTCCCCGGCTCGCCGAAGCGCCAGGAGTTGGCACCGTGGCGCACGTACAGGAAGCGCCCCTCGCCGGGGAGCCGCTCCACGCGGGCCTTGTGGGCCAGCAGCGCGCGCAGGAACCCCGCGTCCTCGGCCAGCGAGGTGTCGGGGAAGGCCGCGCCGCGCCGCCACACCTGCCGGAGGAAGGTGACGGTGCCGCCCACCACCCCGTGGAAGAACATCGCGTCGCGCCGGCGCGGGGTGCATTGCCAGAAGCGGCACCCGGGCAGCTGCAGCAGGACCGCGCGGTCCAGCGCCGTGGCCGCCGCCCGGCCCGCGGCGATGGGCGCCACCTGCACGCTCAGCCGATCGCAGCCGTACCAGTCGTCGTCGTCCCAGCAGGCGATCACCTCGCCCTCGGCGGCCTCGCACGCCAGGTTGCGCTTGGCGCCGATGCTCATCCGCCGCGGCGCGCGCAGGTACACGATGCGGGGATCGCGCTCGGCCAGGTCGGCAACGGGCTCGCGGCCGTCGTCCACGATCACCAGCTCGCGGCGGGGATGGTCCTGCCGCAGGAAGTACTCGACCGCGCGCTCCGCGAACCGGCGCCGGTCGGCCGTGGGCATGATGCACGACACCAGCGGCGGCTCGGGCTCGGCCGCGGGGACGGGCGTCTCCACCGCGCGGGGGGAGATGCGGATCCGGCGCGGCGCCGGCTCCATCGCGGCGGGGCGGCCGCGGGCGGCGGACCGGCCGCGCAGCGAGGCGTAGAAGCGCTGGTCCGCGCCCATCAGCGCGGCGACGTCGGAGAGCGGGCGCGGCTCCCACTGGCGGCCGCGCAGGTTCTTCGGGCTGGCGTTGGCGCCGTGGATCAGGGCCACCAGGAACGACGCGTCGTCCATCGCGTGCAGCCGCTCCGGGTCCAGCTGCCAGACGAACGCCGTGTCCTCGCCGATCGTCGTCCGCTCCGGGAAGGGCGCCGCCTCCCACGCCGCACGGCGGTAGGCCAGGGTGCAGCCGGCCAGCCAGGGGCGCGCGCCGGAGTAGCGGTAGAGCCACGCCTGCCCCGCCGGAAGATGGTAGTGCAGCAGCGTTTGCGCGCCGCACGCGTCCGCGCCCGAGGCCCGGAGCGCCGCCACCTGCCGCGACAACCGGTCCGGCGCCATCCAGTCGTCGTCGTCCCAGTGCACGATCACCTCGCCGCGCGCGAGCTCCACGGCGCGGTTGCGCTTGGCGCCCAGCGGGAGGCGCGCGTCCAGGCGGTGGTAGCGCACCCGCGGGTCGGCGGGGATCAGCGCCTCCAGCCCGTCGCCGCCGTCGTCCAGCACCACCAGCTCGCGCCGCTCGTAGTCCTGGCGCAGGAACCACTGCACCGCCTGCGCGGCAAGGCGCCGGCGGTTGCGCGTGGGCATGATGCAGCTGACGAGCGGAAGCACGGTGTCGGCCAAGCGGGGGTCGCGATGGAGGGTGGGATCGCGGCTCCGGAACGGCGGGAGCGGACCTGCCGCGCACGGAGCCTTCGCGCGAAGGCGGATGGGGCGCGATCGGCGCGGGCGGCATGCGGCGGGCACCCCGCACCGGGACGCGTAAGTTCAGCCACCGCGGGGACGATGGCAAGCAAAACTTTTTCGCTTATCGGCCGGATGTGGCTATCTGGAATTCAGAATAGTACTTGTCGCTTTCGCGGGAAAAATATGGCGCTCCCGAGGACGGGAAGAAGTCGCCAGCCTGCTACTAAGAACGGGACCAGATATAGAAACACCTGAATAAACTGAGGCATTCATGCCGCACCGGGCGTGGTCCGTCGCTGGAGAGGCGGTGCTTCGATGGTAGATGAATATGCTCTTTCTACGCGTAATGGAGTGATTCGCCTTTCCAAATCTGAAAAATTGCTCTTTCTACGATCGTGATCTTTTCCGAACATCTGTGAGATCGTGACGACGGCATTCTTGCGATCGGATGAAGCGGCGCGAGCCGCGGAGGATATGCCTCCGCGGCCCGAACGGGTATGCGGTCAGGACTCTCCGGCGCCGCGCGAGGCCTCGTCCAGCTCGCGCATGGCGTCGTCGTCCAGCGACAAACCCGCGGCGGCCACGTTCTCCTCCAGGTGCTTCACCCGCGAGGTGCCGGGGATGGGGAGCATCATCGGCGAGCGGCGCAGCAGCCAGGCGAGCGCCACCTGCCCCGGCGTGGCCCCCAGCCGCCGGGCGATGCGGTCCACCGGCCCGCCCTCGCGCGCCAGCGGCCCCGCCGCCAGCGGGAACCAGGGGATGAAGGCGATCCCCTCGGCGTCGCAGAAGTCCACCACCGGCTCCCACTCGCGGTCGGCCAGGTTGTACCGGTTCTGCACGGACACGACCGGAAGGACGCGCCGCGCCGCCTGGATCTCGTCGACCCCCACCTCCGACAGCCCGAAGTGCCGGAACTTCCCTTCGCGCTGCAGCTCGGCCAGCATCCCGAACTGCTCGTCCGCCGGCACCTGGGGGTCGATGCGGTGCAGCTGGTACAGGTCGATGCGCTCCACCCGCAGACGCCGCAGACTCCCGTCGATCGCCCTGCGCAGGTGCTCGGGACGGCCGTTGGGCGTCCACTCGTCGGGCCCGGGGCGCTCCAGCCCCGCCTTGGTGGCGATCACCAGCCCCTCGGGGTACGGGTAGAGCGCCTCGGCGATCAGCTCCTCGCTCACGTGCGGCCCGTACGAGTCGGCGGTGTCGATCAGGTTCACCCCCAGCTCGGGAACGCGGCGGAGAACGCGCAGGCACTCCTCGCGGTCCTGCGGCGGCCCCCAGATCCCCTTGCCGGTTACGCGCATGGCCCCGAAGCCCAGCCGGTGCACGGGCAGGTCGCCCCCCAGCCGCAGCGTTCCCGCCGCCTGCGCGTCCGCGATGTTCTGTGCCATTCGTGCTATCTCTCCCGCTCCGTTCGGTTTTGCAGTGATGAGCGAACGGCAGCCCCCGCCCGGGAGCTGCCGTTCGCGGCCGCCAAACCTTGGTGCAAGCCCCGTGCGCCGGCGCGGTACAGCCGGGTTCCGGGCGCAGTGAGCCCCCGCGAGCGGTAGATCGCAAAGAACCGGAAGCGAATCGCGCCCCTACTTATGATACCGGCTGATTTTCCCGATCCCGGGACCTGTGGATGGAGCCGCGACGCCGTTGGCCCGACAGGGAAATGAACTACTGCGAAAATCGGCGCCCCAGCCGCGATAGCTGCGCGCGTCGATATGAAAACGTCGGCCGCCGTAGATTCCAAGGCCAATCCCGGCGCGTGCGCCTTTTCTCTGGTGAATGGCGCACAATGTGGAAATTAACCTTTCACGCGTGACCGCGCGGTCCACGGGAATCAGATCGACGGCGTAGAATTCCTTGTGTGCACTGGCCGGCGCCCCGCCCACGCAGGCATTGAACGCCGGATCGCGATAGGCCGAGACGACCCGCACATCACCAATTGCCGGCTCGACGTGATCACGGATGAACCGCAGCGCCGGGACGATGTTCGGCCAGTCCCTGTCGGGTGGAGCGGCAAAGAGCTCGACCAGGCACTTCGGTTTCGAACGGTCGGCGATCCACAGATCGTACGCAGGAACGACGTCTCCCACGCCAGCGGCGTTCAGCATTGCCTCGAAACGAGCAAAGGCTTCAGCCCTGCCGGGGGCCTCACCGCTCCACCGGCGGAACTCGGCGTCGGTCGCCACGGGACTGCGCCCCGCGACACACCCCGCAGCGAGCACCGCGAGCAACGCAACCCATCGGGACCATCGGCGTTTGCGCATCGAATCCCCCTGTTCCGGCCGCTCCACCTGCCGCGCGAGCCGCATCTCGCATTGCCGCGTCAGCCGTTTCGCCGCCCGCGCCGTAGCGGGCGAATATCTCCGCCTGATGACGGAACCGCCGTGGTTTGATCTGAAGTGCGAGATTTCTGGAGAAGCGTCTCGCTACGGAACAGCGGCCACGCACAGCGTCGCGGATTCGTTCGGCCGGCGCGCGTCTGGACGGCGGATTTCCGCGGCGTTGCTGGAGAATCGGGACCGGCGTGCGGATTGCCGCATGGGAGGGAAGATGCTGGTCGCTGGGCGTACCCTGGCCCCGGGAGGCGCAGATGTCCCACCGCCGCACCGTCTTCCCCATTCGCTCGATGGCTCTCCTCGCCGCTTCGCTGCTCGCCGCGTGCGGCGGGGGGAAGGTGCCGCTCCCGCGGCTCTCCACCTCCACCGCGGGCGACACGGCGGGGCTGGTGGCGCGCGGCGAGTACCTGGTGCGCAACGTGTCGGTCTGCGGCCACTGCCACGCGGCCGACCCGCGCAACCCCGACGGCCCGCTGGCCGGCGGCCTGCCGTTCCGCAACTGGCGCCTGGGCACCATCTTCGCCGCCAACCTCACGCCGGATCAGGCGACGGGGATCGGGAGCTGGAGCGAGGCCGAGATCGTGCGCGCCATCCGCAACGGCCAGGACCGCGAGGGCCACCTCCTTGCCCCGGTGATGCCCTACGAGTGGCTCTCCGGCCTCTCCGACCGCGACGCGCTGGCGATGGCGGCGTATCTCAAGACCCAGCCCCCCGTCTCGCGCCGGATGCACAACCGCCCCGACCTGGTGTTCAACGTGGCGAAGGCGCTTATCCTCCGCCCCGCGCGCACCGGGGCCGGTCCGGCGGCGCCGCGCGGGCCCACGGCCGAGTACGGGCGCTACCTGGCCGACCACGTGGGCCTCTGCGCCGACTGCCACACCCCGCGCGGCGGCCTGCAGCAGGCGCCGGACAAACACAAGCTGTATGCGGGAGATGCCACGCCCCCCAGCGCCTTCCCCGCCAACCCGTCCAACCTGACGCCCGACGCGGAGACGGGGATCGGGCGATGGACGGAGGAAGACTTCCTGCGCACCCTGCGCACCGGCGTGAACCCGGACGGCGACCGGCTGCACCCGTTCATGCCCTGGCGCGAGTACCGGCGGATGACGGACGACGACCTGCGCGCCATCTACCGCTACCTGCGCACCCTGCAGCCCATCCGCAACCCGGTCCCGCGCCGCCCGTCGCCACCCCCGCCCGCGGGGTGACGCGGCGGGCTACTTCCGCTTGCGGTTGCGCTTGCGCGACTGCTTCTCCGCCTTCCGGCGCTTGCGGGCCTGCTCGCGCGCGCCGGCGGTGCGGGGAGCGGGCGGCGCGGGCGCGTCGTCCGCGGCCCAGTCCAGCAGCGGGCTGAACGCCGTCGGCGGCGTCGCCCGCTCCTCCAGCATCCCCAGCGCGATCTGCACGTCCTCCCAGTCCCCCTGCACGCGCAGGTCCACCGCGCCGGCCGCGAACGCCGCTTCCATCGCGGGCGCGGCCTCCTTCGCCTCCAGCCCCACGAGCTCGGCCACCAGCAGCGCGTTGAACCCGGGGTCCTGCAGCGCGTGGTCCTCCAGCTGCTTGGCCAGCAGCGCCACCACCTCGCCGCGCCGCTCGGGGTGCTCGTGCCCCACGTTCGCGATCGTCTGCGCCGCGGCCACGCGCACCGCTTCGTCCTTCTGCTCGTCGAACAGCAGGAGCGTGGCCCCGGGAAGCGCGGCGGGGCCGATCATCCCCAGCGCCGCGGGGAGTTCATCGAACACCCAGCCGTTCTCCCCCACCCGCTCGAAAAGCGCCAGCAGCGGCGCCGCGGCCTCGCCGGCACCGAGCTGCGCGAGCGCGCGCCAGGCGTGCACCGGCGCCCACGCGGACGGGTGGCGCTCCTCCACCGTGTGCAGCGCGGGATCCGTCGCCATCCGGACGAGGTCGGGGACGTGGCGCTCCAGCAGCCCCAGGTGGCGGTAGTCGGGCCAGACGCGGCGGCGCGCGGGCTCGGCTCCGAGCTTCAGCAGCCGGTCCAGCGGAGGTGCGTACGACGAGCTCATCGGTTCGGGCGGAATCAGGTCAGGACGGTGGATCGAAGTGCGCGAAGATGACGGAATGCGCGCCGCGCCGCAATCGGCATCGTGGCGGGCAGGGGAAGGTTCGAGGCAAAAAGATGCGCGGCGATGGCTTGGATGCATCGCCGCGCTCGAAATTCTCCCCGTCGCTTCGTGATGATCCGGGGCGGACGGCGATCAGGCCATCCGCCCCGGATGCGTCACGTCAGCTCGCGATCGTCCAGCGCACCGGGATGGTGGTGGTGACACGGACGGTGCGGCCGCGCGCCTTGGCCGGGCTGAAGCGCATGGACCCCACGATGCGCCGCGCCGCCGCCGAGAAGGCCTCGTCCGACGACGAGACGACCTCGACCGAGCCGGGCTCCACGCGCCCGTTCTCGTCGATCACGAACTGCAGCACCGTCTCGCCGGTAACGCCCGCCTCGCGCAGCTGCGACGGGTACACGCGCTCCAGCGCGCGCTGCATGTCGTCGGCGTTGCGCAGCGAGGGACGCACGTCCACCTCGCTCTCCTCCATCGGGCCGCTGGGGGCCGGCTCCGGCTCCGGCGCGGGCTTCTCGGCCGGCGGGGCGGGCGGCGCGGGCTCGGTGTGGCCCGTGGGCGCGCGGTGGTCCGACGGGTCCACGGCACCCACCACGTCGCCTTCCTTGCCGATGCCGCTGAAGTCCGACGGGGTGATCGGCACCGCGTTCGGGTTCACCACCGGGATCCCCGCGGGCGGCGTCTCGGGCGGCTTGGGCGAGACGAAGTCACCCTTCACCGGCGCGGGGCGCGGGGCGGGCGCCGGGCGCTCGCGCGGCGTCTCGACCTTCGGCGTCTCCAGCCGGGGCGTCTCCTCCCTGGGCGCCAGCTCCACCCTGGGCGGCTCCGGCTGCACGACGGGCGGCGGGGGCGGCGGCGGCTTGGGCTTGTCCTCCAGGTTCCACTCGGCGATGACCTCTTCCCGCATCGGCTTGGCCTCGGCCTCGCGTGCCAGCCCGACCACGGCCCCGATGGCCGCGCCGTGCGCCAGGACGGAGATGGCGATGGTCGTCGGTGTCCAACGCTTGCGGCGCTTCGTCGTCGAGCTTGGATCGTAGTGGGCGAACATCCTCACGCTCCTGCAAAGGCTCTCCGAAAGGACTCCGGATGCGAGCCTCGGAACATTTGCAGGTGTCGTGCCGTCGTAACCGATTGTGAGAAGGATATTTAGATCACGAAGAGGCATGAAAGCCGGATTTCGGCGTCCTGACTGAGATTTTGGGCTAGATCGAACGTAAATCGTTGCAGGAAGATATCTTCCAAACAGCGGCCGGGCGGGGACTGCGCGTGCCGATCAGCGCGCGCTGTGTCCGGCACTTCCCAGCCGGGCGATGCCGGTCAGAGGGGAGCGACGGCAGGATTTGGGGCAGAACAAACATCCGTATTAGCGGCAGGTCCGGGTGGCGCGGAGTAATGTCTGGGAATCGCACCGCTACGCCGCCGTTCTCACGATCACCGTCACGTGCGACGGAGTCACCTTCGTCTCCAGGGACGGATTTCCGTTCTCGGCCAGCGCCCGCCGCGCGATGGCCAGCCCGAATCCGAACCGCTGCACGAATCCCAGCACGCGCATGGCCTCGGCGAGGTTCGGGTTGCGGTAGTCGGCCACCCCCGGGTCGCCGAAGTTCTCCACCGTCACCGTTCCGAACGGCCCGCCCGGACTGGTGATCTCGATCCGGTCGTCGTACCAGTAGACCCGCACCGGAGCGTTCGTCGCCTCGTAGGTGCGGTGCATCACCGCGTTGCGGACGAGCTGCTGCAGGGCCGGGAGCGGATAGTCGGAACGGCGCTCCTCCCGCGGGCCCGCCGTGATGTCCACGGAAGTCCGGTTGTGCGCCTGAAGCTTGTGGTCGATACCGGTCAGCAGCTCCGAAACCGGCCCGTCCACCGCCAGCTCGTCCACGACCGGATCGCCGAGCTCCTTCCCCGCGATCCTCAGGAACTGGATGTACGCCCCGGGAACGTAGTCTCGCGGCGCCCTTCCCAGCACCAGCACGCCGAGCACCGTGGGAATCACCGTGCTCGCCGCGTCCACCATCTTGGTGACGGCGAGCCGCTGCGCCAGCGTGCGCTCGTTCGCCTCCAGCACGTCCGAGGCGAACGCAGCGGGAAGATACTCGTTCTCGAAGCGCACCCGGTCCAGCTCCGCCACCGTCGCGGAGACGAGCGGATGCACGTCGAACGGCGTATCGCGCGCACGGCGCTTCTCCGTGAGGATGCGCTCGTCCTGCGCGCTCGCGATCCCCCGGCGAGGACCGATGCGGATGTGCACGCGGCCGCGGAACCGCACGGGAGGCGAATCCGAGGGCTCGACCGTGATCACCGCCATCGGCCCGCCCCGCAGCACTCGTTTGGACACCGTCAGCGTGGGAGGCGGAACGATGTTCCCGTCCGTCTTGATATCCGCCAGCTTCAGAAGGAGCTCGTCGGTGATCGCGATCCCGCTCGGATCTCCCGACCGGTCACGGGCACCGATGAAGATCACGCCCGCGCGGCGATGGTCCGGAAGGTCGTTGGCGAACGCGCAGACCGCCTCGCGCACCTTGGTGGGCGCGTCGCCCGAAAACGACTCCTTGCGCTCCGCGAGATCCGATTCGAGGTCGGCCAGCAGCGCCTCGAGCTCAGCATCCGTGTAGTTGGTCATTCGGGCGAAGAATCCGGCGGCGCTGTTGACGTGAATGGACGCGCGAAAGCTATCCCGCGTGCGTCCAGAACAACATACCACGGCTGACGGATCGTGGCAGGACCGCACGAACTCGACTCCTGCGATACGAAGCGCCCGCGCCGCCATCTGGCAGCGCGGGCGCAAATCGATCCGGGCGGATGAAGGTGATCGGCGCTACGCCCCCACCATCTCCCGCTTCTTCCCCTTTTTGTCCTCGCGCTTCGCCTTCAGCACGACGGTGTCCGCGTCCAGGTGGTCGTCGCCGCAGGCGTGCACGTACTCCGGGTAGGTGCCCAGGAAGTCACGGATTCCGGCGCGGCTGATCTCCACCACGCGCGTGGCCAGCTGGCTCACGAACCAGCGGTCGTGGCTCACCAGGATCAGCGTTCCCTCGTACGTCTGCAGCGCGGCCACCAGCGCCTCGATCGACTCCAGGTCCAGGTGGTTGGTGGGCTCGTCCAGCACCAGCACGTTGGGCTGCTCCAGCGCCAGCCGGCTGAACACCAGCCGCGCCGCCTCGCCGCCCGAGAGCGCGGCCAGGCGCTTCTCGCCGTCGTCGCCCGAGAACAGCATCATCCCCATGTGCCCGCGCACGAAGCCGCGGTCCTTCCCCGGCGCGAAGTCCCACAGCCACTGCTCGGCCGTCTTGTCGATGTCGTCCAGCTGCTCGTGGTGGTCCTGCGCGAAGTAGCCGGGGTGCGTCTCGTACCCCCACTCCACCGTGCCCTCGTCGGCGGCCAGGTCGCCCACCAGGATCTTCAGCAGCGTGGACTTGCCGATCCCGTTGGGCCCCATGATCACCAGGCGGTCGCCGCGGTTCACCTGCAGGCTCACGCCGGGGAGCACCTCCTTCTCGCCGAACGCCTTCTTCACCTTCGAGATCTTCAGCACCTCCTTGCCGCTGGTGCGCCGCGGCAGAAAGCGGAACTTGGGATACCGGCGCGAGCTCCCCGGCAGCTCCTCCAGCTCCGCCGCCTTCCGCTCGATCATCCGCAGCTTGCTCTGCGCCTGGCGCGCCTTGCTGGCCTTGGCCTTGAAGCGGTCCACGAACTGCTGGTGGTGCGCGATCTCCTTCTGCCGCCCCTCGATCTCCTTCTCCTTCCGCTCCCGGTCCTCCACCTTCTGCTCCAGGAAGTCCGAGTAGTTGCCGCGGTACAGCGTCACCGTGGCGTAGTCCACGTCCAGGATGCTCGTCGAAACGTTGTCCAGGAAGCGGTGGTCGTGCGAGATGACGGCGACCGGACCCTCGAAGTCGTGCAGGAACTTCTCCAGCCACCGGATGGAGAGGATGTCCAGGTGGTTGGTGGGCTCGTCCAGCAGCAGCACGTCGGGCGTGCCGGCCAGCACCTGGGCGAGAAGGACGCGCAGCTTGAAGCCGCCGGAAAGGGCCGACAGCGGCTGGCGGTGGATCTCCGCCGGGAGGCCGAGTCCTTCCAGGATGGTGGCCGCGCGCGCCTCGGCGGTGTAGCCGTCCAGACGCTGCACCGTTTCCTCCAGCTCGCTGAAGCGCTCGGCGTCGAACTCCTCGTGCGCGCGGGCCAGCAGCGCCTCCTTCTGCACGATGGCGTCCCACAGCTCGGGGTTCCCCATCAGCGCCACGCCCAGGATCTCTTCGTTCTCGTACAGGAAGTGGTCCTGCCGCAGCACGCCGATCCGGGCGCTCCTGGGGATGGAGACGGTGCCGCGCGTGGCCTCGGCGTCGCCGCTCAAAATGCGCAGCAGCGTGGTCTTGCCGCTGCCGTTGGCGCCCACGATGCCGTAGCGCTCGCCGGGGTTCAGCTGGAACGCGGCATCGGCGAACAGCACCCGGTCGCCGTAGGACTTTTCGAGGTTGGATACGGAGATCATGGCTTCAACGCGGGAGCGGACGGATCCGGCCTGCGCCCCGATGGGATGGACGGACGGACAGAAAAACACACCGCGGGCAGCGGTGCCCGCGGTGTGTACAGCTTCCGGATGCGCGGCCGGAGCCGTGCTTGCGGCGGTGATACCCGCATCCCCGCCGATCGTTCGGTTTTCCGGCGCCGGGAGATGCATCCCCGTCGCCCATGGACCGGCATCACCGCGCCGCGACGCGCTCCGCGCAGAAGTGGCCGCCCGCCTCGCGCTCGGCCACGCCGCTGCTCCAGCGCCCGGAGAAGCGATCGGCGGAGAGCGCATCCACGTACAGCGCCAGGTAGCTGCCGTCGAACCGCTGCGGCCCCGCGCCGTTCGCCTCCGCGCCGAAGCGCAGCATGAGCCGCGTTCCCTCGCCCCCGCGCTGCTCGATCGCCAGCACACCCGGGCGCGACGCGGAGGCGATGGCGATGTCGCCCGGCGCCTCGGCCCCCACGCTGTCCAGCGGGAGCGAGGCCGCGCCGTGCGCCGGGTAGCGCACGTCCGGCCGGGCCTCGATGGACGGCCCCGCGCCCGCCGCGTAGCGCGCCAGCCGCAGCGTTCCCGCGGCCGCGTGCCCGGTGCGCGGCCCGCGCGTGGCCACCAGCGTCACCGCGAAGTCGCCCGCCAGCGCGTCGGTCCGCGCATCGGCGGGGAGCGTGCCTTCCGCCGGCGCGCACGCCGTCGATGCCGCGGGCGGCGTCGCGGGGGCGGGCGCCGCGCGCTGGCAGGTCCACGCCCCGCCGCCCAGCGCGAGGGTGATGGCCAGCCGCCGCGGCGCCTTCATCCGCGCGCCCTTCAGCGGATCCGGGTGGCGCGGCCGCGCCGGTCCATCAGGTACTGCGGGCCGGTGTAGACGTCGTTCACCAGCTGCAGCTTCGGGCCGCTGGTGCCGGACTTCGACCCGCGCACCGAGAGCGTGAGGAAGAACGGATCGGCCTGGGTGACGTCCACCGAGTACCCCAGGTCGGCCAGCGAGCGCACCGTCAGCTGGCTGAGCGGGTTGGGGCCGCCGCCGTTCAGGAAGCCGGTCATCAGCTCGTTGGCCAGCACCGACTCGCGCCAGTGCGAGTTCACCGTGCCGCCGCCGCCGGTGTTCTCCACCGGCACCTTCTGCCCGCCCGTGTAGGTGGCCCCGCCGATGGCGTTGAAGCCGGCCAGGCCGTTGGTGCCGCTGAACCAGGTGTCCTGCGCGATCCCGCTCGACGGGTCCTGCAGCAGCCCGAAGGCGTTCCAGAGCGAGCCGATCCCCAGCACGTGCCCCATCTCGTGCAGGATCACCGACCCGAACTGGCCCCCGGCCTCCAGCATGGCCACGTCGGCCGCGTCGAAGCGCATCAGCCCCGCCAGCGGCAGCCCGGCGTCGCGGCGGTAGCACCACCCCGCCGAGCCCAGGATCTGCCCCGCCCCGTCGATGTCCTCGATCGCGGCGAAGATCACCAGGTCGTCGATGTTGAAGTTCACCTCGGGCGAGCCGCTCCCGCAGGTCCCCCCGGCCACGTCGCCCGGCACGTTCACCAGGTCGCCGGTGACGATGGCGCCCCAGCGCGCGGCGGCGCTCTCGAACACCGCCCGCTGCGACGTCGTCATCGACGTGGTGAAGCAGAGGGTGATGGCGTACCCCGACCCGCCACCGCCCGAGCACCCCACGGCGCTGAAGTTCACCGCCGGCTTCCCGGAGATGCTGGCGGACATCCGGTTGGGCCCGGCGAGGCCGCCCACGGTCCACCCCACCGAGGCCACGCCGCTGGCGTTGGTGGTGGCCGTCGCCGAGGCGACGGTGCCGCCGCCCGCCGTGACCGCGAAGCTCACCGGCACGCCCGGCATCACGTTCCCCAGCACGTCCTTCACCACCACCGCGGGGGCGGTCTGCACCGCCGTGCCGGCCATCGCGGCCTGGCCGCTCCCGTGCACGGCCGCCACGCTTCCGGCGACCGCGGTCAGGGCGGTGGCGTTGAACACCACGGGGGGCAGCGCGGTGCCGGGGATGGTCGCGGTCAGCGTGTTCACGCCGGGGACGGCGCCCATCGTCCAGCTTCCCACCGAGGCCACGCCGGCCACGTCGGTAACCGCCTGCGCGCCGGTGATCGACCCGCCGCCCGCCGTCACCGAGAAGTTCACCGTCAGCCCCACCACGGCGTTGCCCGAGGCGTCGGTCACCTTCACCCCCGGAGGGGTGGGAACCGCCGCGCCCACCTGCCAGGTCTGCCCCGCGCCCACCGCGGCCGTCGCCGAGGCCGCGGTGCCGGCGTTCACGTTGGCGGTGAAGGTCACGCCCCCGGCCGCGCCCACGGTGGCGGTCACCACCTGCCCGCCCGCGTTCCCCGGCCCCAGCGTCCAAGTGGTGGCCGCCGTGCCGTCGGCGCCCGTGGTGGCCGTGGCCGGGTTCACCGAGCCGCCGCCCGAGGTGACCGCGAAGGTCACCGTCTGGCCCGCCACGCCCGCGCCCCGCGAGTCCACCACTTTCACGCGCAGCTGCGTGGCCAGCGCGGCGCCGGCCGAGCCCGACTGCGCGTCGCCCTGCGTCTTCTGCACCGCGGCCACGGCCTGCGCCACGCTCACGCTCGCCGTGCCCGCGGCGCTGCCGGAGGTGGCGGTGATGGTGGCCGAGCCGTTGGCCACGGCGGTCACGATCGCGCTGTCGCCGCCCGCGCCGGCCACGGTGGCCGCCGCGGAGCTGGACGACCACGAGAGCGACGCGCCGCCCATCGCCTGGCCGTCCTGGTCGCGGACGGAGGCGTGGACCACGCGCGTGGCGCCCAGCGCCTCGAAGGTCACCGCGTTGGGCGAGACGGACACCGAGCTGGCCACGCTGGTGTGCGTGCCGGAGTCGGAAGACGAGCACCCCCAGAGGGAGAGCGCGGCGGCGGCAAGGGCGAGCGGTCTGCGCATGGTGGGCGGGAGTTCCCGGGGCGCGTGGCCCCGATCATGGATGGAGATGAAAACCGCCCCGGATCCCTGAAACGCATGGCCCGGCGGCACCGGAGCGATTCCGGCGCCGTCGCGGCTTTCTGGAGCGTTGGAGATGCGGAGCGGTGCCGCGGAACGGAAGTCGTCCTCGCGGCTGGATTTGCGGCGTTCGTCCGCGCGGCTCCGGATGGACCCGCGCGCGCAACGAATGCCGTCCATCTTATTGCATCAAGCCACTTTGCGCAAGTCCCGCCCCTCCCCGCCGCGACATTCCGTCACGTCGGGAAAGGCGGCCAATCGCGTAATTCCGATCCTCACGACGAGTGCGTGGGTGAGTGCGGAAGTGCGTGAGTGCGTGAGTGCGGAGGTGAACCTCAGATGTGGGGAGACGCTTCAGTGCGTGGCCGCGGCCTCGCGCCCTCTCCGGCCGGCCGAGGCCGTCCACCTCTCCCGTACCGGGAGAGGTAGCTTTCACGCATCACCGGCACAGGAAAGCTCCGGTGTGACCAGAGGTTGCAGGCCCCGCCGGAGGATTGGCAGCCTCCCTCGCCCGGTACGGGAGAGGGCGAGCGCTCCAAGGCGCGGGGAGAGAGCCCGCGGCGAGCACCGCGCCCGGTCATCATCGATGCCGCGCGGCACGCATCACCAACGCACTCTCGCACTCTCGCACCCTCGCACTTCGTCTACCTGAACCGCAGCTGCATCGCCCGGTAGTCGATCGTCATCGCCGCGAAGCGGCCGATCACGTCCTGGCCGATGTCGCCCGCGGCGTAGCGGCTGCGCTCGCCCGTGGGTTCGGTGGTGGCTTCGATGTCCGGCAGCGTGGCCGTCCGGCCGCCGATGGTGAGGGCGAACGGGGCGACCGTGTACGCGCGCAGCGTCCGCATCCCCCCCGCCCCGCCGATGTGCACCTCCTTCAGCGTCCCCGCCTCGACCTGCGCGCGGTGCGCCTCGTAGTACGGGGGATAGAGATGCGACGTCTGCGCTCCCGTGTCGAAGCCGAACATCAGCGGCTCCCCGGCCACGGTGACGCGGACCAGGTTGTCCAGCTCGTGCAGGCAGAGGTTGGGCTCCGCGCCGGCTGCCGGCGGCGAGGGCCGCGCGGGAACGAGGAAGCGGCCGTCGCGCGTCAGCGTCACCTCGCCCAGCGCGGCGATCACCGGCTGGCCCAGGATGCCGTGGATCTGGTAGCCGATCTGCGGGAACGCGAGCGCCGAGTCGGGGAAGACGAGGAAGATGGCGTTGCGCACGGTCGCCGCGCCGATCCGCAGCTCGGGCGCAACCGCGAGGTGCGCCGTGGTACGCGCGCCGGTGACGGAGCCCACCTGGACGCCCTGATCCACCCTCCGCAGCCCCAGCGCCCGCGCGGTCGACTCCACCACGGTGGAGAGGTTGGCGCCAGTGTCGAAGATGAAATTCTCGCTCGCCGTGCCGACGGTCACGGGCAGGGTGATGAGGTTGGCCCGGTCGCGCGCCGTGGGCACGTCCACGTCGCCCGCGAACGACACCGTCTGCGCGGGGACGTCGCGCAGCGCGCCGAAGAGGGCCACGTTGTTGGCGAAGTCCGCCTTCTCGCTGTCCGCCGCCGACTCGGCCACGCGCGCGTACGCATCGGCCGCCTCGCCGTAGCGGCCCTCGCGCACCAGGACGTCGGCCAGCAGCTTCTCGGCCGCCTGCCGCCGCTCCGCGTCGCCCGCCGCCGCGGGCGAGGCCAGGAAGCGCCGCAGCTGGGCCGCCGCGCTGTCCGGCCGGTTGAACGCCGCCGCCACCCAGCCGCGGTAGAACGCCAGCTCGGGCGCCGGCGAGGCCGGCGCGCCCAGCGCCTCGCGCGCGGTGAAGCAGTCGTGCGCCCGGTACAGCTCGGCCAGCCGCGCGGCGTCCGGCGCCTGCGCCCGCGCCGCGCCCGCCGTGAGCGCCGCGATCGCGAGGGCGGCGGTGATGGAGATGTATCGCATCGGAATCGTGGATCCGGGTAGGCGGGCGATGGGAGAACGGACCGGGCCCCGCGCATGCCGCGCGGGGCCCGGTCCTATACCAGCGGAGCGGCGCGGGGGTTTCAGGAATTCTCCAGCCGCGCCACGATCGCATCCCCCGCGGCCGCGGTGCCGAGGGTGCCGCCGAGCTCCGCGGTGGTCTCGCCGGCCAGGATGCAGGCGCGGACGGCGTTCTCCAGCCGGTCGCCGGCCTCGCGGTGGCCCAGGTGGCGCAGCATCAGCGCGGAGGTGAGGACCGCGGCGAAGGGGTTGGCCCTGTCCTGCCCGGCGATGTCGGGCGCGGAGCCGTGCACCGGCTCGAACATCGACACGCGGCCGGGGTGGATGTTGGCCGACGCGGTGAGCCCCAGCCCGCCCGCGATCCCCGCGCCCAGGTCCGAGAGGATGTCGCCGAACAGGTTGCCGGCCACGATCACCTGGTAGCGCTCGGGGCGGCGCACCAGGTCCATCGCCAGCATGTCCACGTACAGCGCCTCGGTCTGGATCTCCGGATACTCGGCCGACACCTGCTTGAACACGCGCCGCCAGAGGCCGCCGGCGCTCTCCATCGCGTTGGCCTTGTCGGACATCGTCACGCGCTCCAGCCCGTTCGCCTTCGCGTGGTCGAACGCCGCGCGGATGATGCGCTCCACGCCCGTGCGCGTGTTCACGTCCTCCTGGATCGCGACCTCGTCCGGCGTGCCCTGCTTGAAGGTGCCGCCCATCCCCACGTACACGCCCTCGGTGTTCTCGCGGAAGATGACGAAGTCGATGTCGCGCTCCGTCTTCCCCTTCAGCGGCGTGAGCCGCTCGTGGTACAGGCGCACCGGGCGGAAGTTGATGTACAGGTCCAGACGGAAGCGCATTCCCAGCAGGATCTGGCGCGCGTGCTCGTTGCCGGGCACGCGCGGGTCGCCCAGCGCGCCCAGGAGAATGGCCTGGTAGTTCGATTCCAGGTCGGCGAACTCGGCGTCGGTGATGCTCTGGCCGGTTTCCAGGTAGCGGTCGGCGCCGTGCGGCCACTCGACGATGTCGAGCGCGGGGCCGCCGTGTGCCTCCAGCGCGCGCAGCGCCTTCACCGCCTCGCGGGTGACCTCCTTGCCGACGCCGTCGCCGGGGATGACCGCAATCCGCGCCATGTCTCTGTTCCGCCGCTCGAGTTTCGGGGGTGATTCGGAAGGGCGGGAAGATACCGGGGCAGGTGGGGAGGCGCTAGAAATCGTGCTGGATGCTATGGGGATGGGACCTCAGCGCACGGAGAAGCTTCGGCTCGCGCCCTCCGGCATCGCGCCCTCTCCGGCCGGCCCAGGCCGTCCACCTCTCCCGTACCGGGAGAGGTAGCCATCCGGCATCACCGGCACGCCGAAAATTCAGCGTTAGCGGGGTTTGCAGGCCGCGCGGACGCTGGACAGCCCCCTCGCCCGGAACGGGAGAGGGCGAGCGCTCTCAGGCGCGGGGAGAGGGCGGCGCGGATGCAGCGGAGACGCGACGCAGCAGGGCAGCACCGGCCGCCTGTCCGGCCGAGCGCGACCAACGAGTCGTCAGCGCGCGAGGCCGTGCACGTACTCGGCGACGGTGCGGACCTCGGCGTCGGTGAAGGCGCCGTCGCCGCGGGCGGGCATGGGGGTGCGGGGCGGCTCCGCCTGGGGGACGCCGGCGGCAACGGCGCGGACGACCTCGTCGACGGTGCGCGCGCGGTCGTTCAGCGCGGAGCCGAGCTGCGTTCCCGCGCCGCGCTCGCCGTGGCACATCACGCAGGCGCGGAGGTAGAGCGTGCGGCCGGAGCTCTCCGGCTCGCTGTCCTGCTTCGCGTCCGCCGCGGGAGCGCCGCTCGCAGTGGAGGGCGCATCCCCCTTCCCCGCGTCGCCGCCGCGGCCGCACGCGGAGAGCATCGCCGCCAGCACCAGCATCCCGCCCCGCCTTCCGATCGACATCCGCCATCCACAGCAAGAGCCATCCAAGCGGAACCCGCGGCGCCGCTCGGGGCCGCGGGTTCGTAGAACCTTCGCTCGCGCTACCGCAATCGTTGTTCCGGCGGGGGCGGCACCGGCGCGGCGTCGCGCGGCCAGCCGCACATCACGCAGAACTTCCACTCCGGCTCCACCACCGTGCTGCACTCGGGACAGGGGATGGGCGCCAGGCACTTGCCGCAGAACGGGCAGAAGCGCACCTCGCGCCCCGGCGGCAGCGTGGACCGGCAGCCGGGGCACGCCTTCAGCTTCGGCCTCGCTGCCGGCGCCACCGGCGTCCCCGGGGTCGCCGCCCGCTCGGGCGCGGTGACGTCGAGCACCACGCCCGGCGCGTCGGCGTCGCCGTTGCGGGCGAGCGCGGCGGCCATCGCGGAGCTCTGCGCCGGGGCCGCGGCGGGCGCGGAAGCCGGCGGCGCGGTAAGGTCGAGCGCGGGGACCTCGGGGGCGTACGGATTCAGGTAGACGCCCACGTCCGCATAATCGCGGTAGATGCCCAGGATGGGGTTGGGCGTGCGCAGCTCGCGCTGGAACTCCTCCTGCACGTCGGCGCGCTCCACCACCAGGTAGTCGCGCTCGCCGGAAAGGAGGCGCAGCAGCGCGTGCTCGTACTCGGCCAGCTCGCCGAAGCCCAGCTCCGAGCGCACCGTGCGGTACGGCACCAGGTGCTGGTACAGGTCGCCCACCGTGACGGCCGTCCCGGGCTCGCGCAGGAGCACGTCGGCGATCCGCCGGTAGAGGCGGTCGATGGAGTCCATGGCCCAGGGGGTGCGAAAGTGCGAGAGTGCGAAGGTGCGAGAGTTGGTGGAACTGCCGGTAGGATAACGGATTCGGCGCGCGTGCGCTAATGTCGCCGCGTCCCCGTCCATGAAGCAGAGCCGCGGAGGAGTTCCCTCTGCGGCTCTGCCTCTCTGCGTGAACTCCGTCTTTCCCGACCCGGCTCTACGGCTGCAGCGGCGGCGCGGCGACGGTGCCGAAGGTGTCGGGGGGATACGTTCCCGCCGGCGCGGTCTGCGGCGCCATCCCCGGCTGCGTTCCCGGCGCGGCGACGGTGCCCGGCGCGGGGACGGCGGGCGCGGCGTACGTGGCCGTGTCGGCGCGGACGCTGCTGATCAGCGAGCGGACCTCCACCGGGGCGCGGGCAAGCACGCGGTCGGCCTCGGCCGGCCGGCCGGAGCGGCGGAAGGCGGTCATCAGCCCGGCCCAGGCCCGCGCGTTGCTCGAGTCCAGGTGCACCGCGGTGTTGAAGCGCTCGGCGGCCTGAGGGGCGCTGCCCTGGTCCAGCATCAGGTAGCCCAGCTCCGTGTGCAGCCGCGCGTCGTCCGGCGCCAGCTGCAGCCCCTCGCGCAGTTCGCGCGCGGCCTCCTGCGGGCGCCGCTTCAGCCGGTAGATCTGCGCCATGTAGTAGTGCGGCTCGGCCGACTTCGGGTGCGCCCTGGCGGCGTCCAGGAAGAGCGCGAAGGCCCGCGCCGTGTCGCCCTTGCCGTACGCCGTGGTCGCCTCGCGCAGAGGGTCCGGACCGCGCCCGCGCAGGAGGAGCACGGCCAGCAGCGCGGCGATCACCAGCCCCGCCGCGCCCAGCACCCACGGCAGCGGCGAGCGCATCCGGCCGGCCGTGGGAACGGCGTGCACCGGCTCCGGGTCTTCGGGAGACTGGGGGATCAGCGTCTCGTCGCGCGGGGTGAGGACGGGGTCCTCGAGCCGGGCTTCGTAGGGATTGGAGAGGACGTGCTGCTCCAGCCCGTCGGCCGCGGCCACGGCCACCTCCACGTCGCGCGGCGTCGCATCCCCACCCTCCGTCGCGAGGCGGTTGGCGGCGGCGGAGAGCTCGTGGAACGACGCGGCCAGCTCCATGGGCAGCCGGTCGCGCCGGCGCAGCTCCGCCAGCAGGGTGCCGGTGGGAACGTCGTCGGGCGACAGGGCGCGCAGGCGCAGGTCCACCGGCGCGGTGGGGTCGTCGCGGAGCATGCGCCGCAGCACCGACTCGGCCGCCCGCGCGATGCGCACCACCCCGCCCGCCCCGCCCTGCCCCGTGCGCAGGGCGATCACGTCGCCCTCCACCCCCCGCAGCGGCTTCAGCGTGTTCTCCGGATCGTGCATGCGGCCCGTTCCAAGCACAAAACGGACCGTCCGGCCCCGCGCCCCCATGGCGCGGGCCGGACGGCCCTCACGTTTCCGATCCCGCGGCGATGCCGCGCCATCCCCGGCTCCGGGCTCAGGCCTCGATCTTCAGCAGCCCCAGCCGGGCCGCCGCCTTCACGAACGCCTCGGGGCTCTCGGTGGGCACGGTGCGGCCGGTGCGCTCGCGGATCTGCCGCGCCGCGCGGCGCATGAACACGCTCACCTGCAGCGTGGGGTCGGCGTGGTCGCGCATCCCGCCCACGATCTCCTCCCACGTCCCCTCGAACACCGTGCCCTCGGCGGTGCGCACGCGGTGCCCGTCGATGCCGCCCTCGCGCGCCTCGCCCGCCGGGGTCAGCATGCGCATGATGAAGTCGATCTGCGCCGACAGCTCCAGCGGCTGCGCGGGCTCCTCCTCGGCCCCCTCGAACGACGACTCGACCTCGGCCAGCAGGTGGTCGATGTCGTCGGGGTCGGCCTCGAGCTCGGCGATGCGCTCCTTCCAGGGGATGAAGACGTCGTCGTCGTCGCGCACCTGGTCAACCGCGCACTTCAGCTCCACGAAGCGCCAGAGCGAGAGCGTGTCCCAGTGCTCGGCGGGCGGCACCTTCTCCAGCTCGCGCAGCGCCCCGGCCACGTCGCCGCGGTCGTGCAGCAGGTGGCTGAGGTAGATGCGGGCCTCGTGCAGGGTGCCGTCCAGCCGCAGCGAGCGGCGCAGCTCGCGGCGGGCGCCCACGTCGTCGCCCAGCGCGTGCAGGGTGTAGCCGCGGGCCGCCGCCACCTCGGCGCTGTCGGGGTGCCCGTGCGCCAGCGCGGTGAAGCGGGTGCGCGCCTCGGCGAAGAGCCCCTCGCGGTACAGCGCGCGCCCCATGGTCAGCCCCAGCTCCAGGTCGTCGTGCAGCCCCATGGCATCGACCGTGGAGAAGCACTTCAGCGCTTCGTCGACCCGGCCGAACTTCAGCAGCGTCTCGCCCAGGCCCACCCACGCGTCCTCGTACTCGGGGTCGAGATCGAGTGCCTCCTCGAACGAGAGCCGCGCCCACGCGTACTCCTCGCGGGCGATGCGCACGTAGCCCAGCCCCACGTGCAGCAGCGCCGAGTCCGGGTGGTGCCGGAGCCCGTCGCGAAGCACGTCCAGCGCGTCGTCGTACTCTCCCGACTCGTACAGCCGGTGCGCCTGCTCGTCGAACTCTTCCGCGCTGAGGAATGAGGTGCCCATGCCGCTAGAAACCAGTAAGGAGAGTGCAGCCCGGCCAGGTTGGCGGGGAACTACGAGGCGGGGCGGCGTCCATTCAGGCGGCTGCCCGGCCAAATATAAGCAGGGCAGCAATCTCCATCCACCCCCCGGCGCCCCGTTCCGGCCGCACTTGCGACCCTGCCCTGCCCCAGACAGATTTCACCTTGTTGCGCATCTGATACCACCCGGGGAGAGGACATGTTCGACTGGCTGCGCCGCCGCCGCCTGAGCGCCGAAGCGAAACGGAAGCTGCTGATCGTGGCCGCCCGCAGCGAGGAGGCGATCATCGAGACGCACGTGCACAACGTGCTCGACATGTTCGAGATCCTGGGCGACGAGCTGGACATCGACCGCGCGCTGGAGCTGTACGGCGAGATGCTGCCGATGGACGAGCACGTGGCGGCCACCGTGGCCAACCGCGTGATCGCCCGGCACGACGCCCCCGGCACCCCCCGCCGCCGTCCCGGCGGAGGCGGCGGCGACGGCCGGCGCTTCGCGGACGTCTTCCGCGACCCGGGCCGCAAGTAGGCGCTGGCGGCGTCCGATTTCCCGACGCCGCCGCGTTTTCGCGCGCGGCGACTGGGATCCACGGACAAGACAGAGGCGGAGTGTCGAAGAAATCGACGCTCCGCCTTCGCGTGTCCGGCCTCTTCGCATCTCCCGTAACCCATCGTCCTGCATCGGCTTACGCGGAGAGATCCGCCCCGGCGCGCCGCTTGCCCTGCGGGGGATCGTCATCTCCCCCTCCGTCGTCTCCTGCAGGACAACTACACCGTGATCGCCAGAGCAGCCCCGCCGGTGCGCCCCGCCGCGCCTTCCACGCCCTCGATGGTCGGGAACCGGCGCCCGCAGCCGCACCGCATCCACCTGAGCACCGGCCGCGTGCTGGAGGGAAATCTCCACCGCGCCCCCGGCACGCGCCTGGCCGACCACCTGTCCACGCTGAAGGGCTTCCTCTCGGTCACCGGCGCCGCCTGCCCCGCGACCGGCGAGCGGTTCGACCACGCCGTCCTGAACGTGGACCACATCCTCTTCATCGAGGAGATGGTTCCCAACGTCGAGCCCGCGGGCGCCGCCGTCCCCTTCGGGACACTGCCGCGCTGAACAAACGTTTCACCCGGAGACGCGGAGGCACGGAGGAGCGCGGTGAGCTCTCCCGTGTCTCTGCGTCTCCGTGCCTCTGGGAAATGCGGTTGGGGGATTCAGGGAGATGCGAGAGCGTCGCGCATCGCCCGGACCGGCGCGTCCACGCCCCACCAGCGATGGAAGGCGGCGGCGCCCTGCTGCAGCAGCATCTCCGTGCCGTCCGCGGTGGGGATGCCGCGCTCGCGCATGGCCCGCACCCACGCCGTCTCGCCCGTGCGCGTGTAGACCAGGTCCAGCGCGGCGTCGATCGGCGGCGCGGCGGCGGGGTCCAGCGGGAGCGGATCTCCCGGCTTCAGTCCCAGCGACGTCGCGTTGATGGCCAGGTCGAACCCGTCCGCCCCCACCTCCGCGAGCGACGACGCGGCGCGAACCGTGGTGCCCGGGCGGGCGAAGCGCTCCATCTCCCGCGCCCGCTCCGCCGTCCGGTTCAGGACCACGACCTCGCGCGCGGCGTGCTTCGCCAGCGCGTGGGCGGCCGCGCGCGCCGCGCCCCCCGCGCCCACCAGCAGGACGCGCCCGCCCGCGATCGAGCGCCCCATCAGCGAGCGGATGGCCGCGGTCACGCCGTCCACGTCGGTGTTGCCGCCCCACACCTCGCCGTCCTCCAGCCAGAAGGTGTTGCAGGCGCCGGTCGCCTCCACGGCTTCCGTCCGCCGGTCGACCGCGCGCGCCGCGGCGCCCTTGTGCGGCACGGTGACGTTGCCGCCGCCGCCCGCGAGCGCCAGCCCTCGGACGAGGCCGGGGAGGTCGTCCGCGGAGCAGCGGAGCGCAACGTAGACGCCATCCAGGCCGAGGGCCCGGATGGCGGCGTTCTGGAAGACGGGGGACAGGGAGTGCGAGACGGGGTCGCCCAGCAGCGCGAGCACCCGGGTGGCCGCGGTAACGGGGTGCGTCACGGCGCCAGGATGGGCGCCAGCCGGTCGAGCGCGGCGGCGATGAGCCCGCGCAGCTCCTGGAAAGTCTCCTGGTACACGGCCTCGCTGCCGCCGTACGGGTCCGGCACCGGCCGCCCCTCGCCCTCCGCGCCGGCCGCGAAGTCGCCCAGCGTGCTCGCCTTCTCGCCGGCGCCCAGGCGGTCCAGCACGGCCAGGTGGCCCGGCCCCATCCCCAGGATCAGGTCCGCCCAGCGGGCGATGTCCTTCGTCAGCCGGCGCGCGGAGTGGCCGGTGAGGTCGATCCCCTCGCGCCCGGCAACGGCCACGGCCTCGCGCGCGGCCTCGTCGCCGTCGCGCGCGGAAAGGCCGGCGGACGCGACCTGCACGTTCCGCCACCCGCGCCGGGCGATCTCCGCCCGCGCGATCCCTTCCGCCAGCGGGGAGCGGCAGGTGTTGCCGGTGCAGACGAAGAGCAGGTTGAAGGTCGTCGTCGCCGGCGTCTCGGCCCCGGGCTGCTGATCGCTCATCTGCACTCCCGGGGCGTCGCGGTCGTCCGCTGTGGGCACTTCGAGCCTCCGTCGTTCCGCCCGGCGCCCGGTTTTCGGTAGATGGGGCGCCGCGCCGTGTGGATCAGGCCGAACCGTAAACTTCACCCGCCGCGCCGTCCGCTGCAAGGGCCAGCGCCTCGGCCACGGCCAGGTCCTCGGGGCGCGTGACCTTGAGGTTGCGCGGCGATCCCGCCACCACGCGCACCGGGCCGGCGTAGCGCTCGTACAGCGCCGCGTCGTCCGTCGCCGCCACGCCCTCGGCCCGCGCCCGCTCGTACGCGCGCATCAGCGCGGCGCGCGGAAACCCCTGCGGCGTCTGCGCCTGCCAGAGCCGCGCGCGGTCGGGGGTGGCGGTGATTGTCCCCTCCCCATCCACCTCCTTGATCGTGTCCGTCACCGGCACGGCGGCGATGGCAGGGATCGAATCCAGCACGCGGTCGATCGTCCCGCGGTCCACGAACGGCCGCGCGCCGTCGTGGACCAGCACGATCTCCGCATCCCCCCCCACCTCCCGCAGCCCGTTCCACACCGAATCCCCCCGCTCCGCGCCCCCGGCGGCGATGCGCACGTCGAGGTCTGCGAGCCACGCGGGCGGATTCTCCGCGTCCTCCGGCGGCAGCACGACAATGACCTGGGAGATACGGGGATGATGGAGAAACGGGAGGATGGCGCGGAGGAGGACGGGGCGCCCGGCGACCAGGAGATACTGCTTCCGCACCGGCCCGCCGATGCGCCGCCCCGAGCCGCCCGCGACGACGATGGCCGCGGCCGATGCCGAAGCCCCGTCGTACTCCCGTACTCCGGTACTTCCGTACTCCGCCGAAGGCGGGTCAGGAAAAGGCGTTGCGGACAAGGCTGCGGACGTCCTCGGTGGGGATGACGCGAATCCCCGCCGGCAGCGTGCGCGGCACGGCGCGGGGGGAGAGATACGCGGCGGAGAAGCCCATCCGCGCGGCCTCGGCCAGGCGGCGCTCCATCTGCCCCACCGGCCGCACCTCGCCGCCCAGCCCCAGCTCGCCGATGAACACGGCGTCCGCGGGGACGGGGCGGTCGTACACGCTGGACGCCAGTGCCGCGGCCACGGCCAGGTCGCCCGACGTCTCCGCCAGCCGCAGCCCGCCGACCACGTTCAGGAACACGTCCAGCTGGCCGAAAGGGATCCCGGCGCGCTTCTCCAGCACGGCCAGGAGGAGCGAGAGCCGCTTGTGGTCCAGCCCCGTGCTCACCCGCTGCGGCGCGCCGTAGCTGGCCTTCGCGGCCAGCGCCTGCACCTCCACCAGCAGCGGCCGCGTCCCCTCCATCGCCGCGACCACGGCCGAGCCGGAGGCGCTCGCCTGGCGGTCGCCCATGAACAGCTCGGAGGGGTTGGGGACGGGGACCAGCCCCTCGGCCGTCATGCGGAAGACGCCGATCTCGTCCACCCCGCCGAAGCGGTTCTTGGTGGCGCGCAGCACGCGGTGGTCCACGCCGCCCTCGCCCTCGAAGTAGAGCACCGTGTCCACGATGTGCTCCAGCGTCTTGGGCCCGGCGATCCCCCCGCCCTTGGTCACGTGGCCGACCAGGAAGACCGCCGTTCCCGTCTGCTTGGCGAAGCGCTGGAGGCGGGCCGCGCACTCGCGCACCTGCCCCACGTTCCCCGGCGCGCCTTCCAGCGACGGCGAGTAGACGGTCTGGATGGAGTCGATGAGCAGCACCTGCGGACCGCCCTCGGCCGCGCGCAGGAGGATGCCGTCGAGCTCGGTCTCGGCCAGCAGCGTCACGTCCGCCGCGTGCTCGCCCAGCCGCTCGGCGCGCAGCTTCACCTGGTGCGCCGACTCCTCGCCGGAGACGTACAGCGTGCGCAGCCCGGCCGCTTCGAGGCGCGCGGCCACCTGCAGCAGGATCGTCGACTTCCCGATCCCCGGCTCCCCGCCGACCAGCACGACCGAGCCGGGAACGATCCCGCCGCCGAGGACGAAGTCGAACTCGCCCAGCCCGGTGGTCCACCGCCGCCGCTCCGTCCCTTCGACGTCGCGCAGCCGCACCGGCACCGCGTCCGTTGCCGCGCGGTTCACCGGCGCGCCGGAAGAGGCTGAGCGCTTCGGGGCGGCGGGCTCCTCGACCAGGGTGTTCCACTCGCGGCAGGCGGGGCACTGCCCCTCCCAGCGCGGCGTCTCGTTGCCGCACTCGCGGCAGAAGAAGGCGGTCTTCGTCTTCGGCACCGGCGTCAGTCCTCGCTGCGCGCGCTGGACATGCTCTCGAACAGCGTGAACTCCTTGCGGAAGAAGAGCGGCACCGAGCCGGTGGCCCCGTTGCGCTGCTTGCCGATGATCAGCTCCGCCTTCCCCTCCAGGCTGTTCCCCTCCTTGTCCACCGGCCCGAAGTAGTACTCGGGGCGATACAGGAACATGATCACGTCCGCGTCCTGCTCGATGGCTCCGGATTCACGAAGGTCCGACATCATCGGACGCTTGTCGGGGCGGCTTTCCACGGCACGGGAGAGCTGGGAGAGGGCGATGACGGGGATGTTCAGCTCCTTGGCCAGCGCCTTCAGCCCGCGGGAGATCTCCGACACCTCCTGCTGGCGGCTCTCGGTCTTCCCCGCGCCCACCATCAGCTGCAGGTAGTCCACGATGATCATCGACAGGTCGTCGCGGTCGGACTTCAGGCGCCGCGCCTTGGCGCGCATCTCCAGCACCGAGATGCCGGGCGTGTCGTCGATGTAGATCGGCGCGGTGTTCAGGTGCCCGGCGGCGATGGCCAGGCGCGCGTAGTCGTCGTCGGTGAGCCGGCCGCGGCGCAGGCGGCTGGCGTCCACGCGGGCCTCGGCGCAGAGCACGCGCTGCACCAGCGACTCCTTGCTCATTTCCAGCGAGAAGAACGCGACCGGCTTCTGCGCCGAGATGGCCGCGTGCTGCGCGATGTTGAGCGTAAACGCGGTGTTGTGCACGCACACGTCGTTCGCCACGAAGTTGTGCGTGCCGGGGACCGTCAGGTCGTACACCTGCTTCACCCCCACCGGCTCGATCGCCACCACCTCGTCCCAGTAGACGTCGCTGGCCGGCGTGTCGCTCGACCGCGCGGCGACGGGCCGTGCGTCCGCAGCGGCTGCGAACTCGGCGAGGTCTTGCTGATGGCCGAAAACTCCCACTTCCGACGCAAAGAGGCGCAACGAATGCGGATTGGAGATCATCACCTGCCAATCGTCCCAACGGGCGCGAGCGGAGAGGATGCCGAACCGCAACAGAAGGTGCTGCACCTGGCGCGACAGCCGTTCGCTCGGACTGCGGAAAACAACGGCCGGACCATCCGGTGAAGCCACACCGTAGGCGTGCAAGGAGAAGAGCCGATTCAGCAGGAGCGCGATCGATTCCCGGTTCAGCTCGAAAACCGGAGCGGGAACGTGCGCCTCGTCCTGCTCCACCTCATGGAGCACGAGGTTCGCGAGCTGGTCCCAGCAAGCACTGTCGCCATTGCGGTTCCTCACGGACGAAGCGAGAGCCGCGAACGAACACGTCTTGCCCCTGCCGGTTTCCATCGTAAGCAGGACCCCGGCCGATTCGGCGTAAATCGCACCCACTCCGGCTGGCACCGGAGCATCGGCGAGATCGTCTACGGCTTTCGCGAAATCAGCCCGCACTGCGGCACTGGCTCGCGCGAGTCGCGGCGCCGCACGGGTCAGCCCGCCATCGCCGATCAGGTACGCGAGCAGCTTCACCTCGCACTCGCGCATCTCCCGACTGCCGAAGACGCCGATCCGGCGCGGGACGGCGACGTGCTGGCCGGCGCGGATCTCCTCCAGCCGCTTCCAGCCGTCGATGGTGAGGAAGGGGTGCGTGAGCGTCGTCTCGATCTGCCGGCCCAGGCGCGTGGTGACGCGGAAGACGGGCTTCTCGCCGTCGTCCACGAACGCGCTGGGCTCCGTCATCTCCAGCTTCCAGCCGTCGTTCAGCGTCAGCAGGCGCGCCGAGCGGCGGCGGTACAGCTCCTCGATGGTGGCGATGGAGCCGTCGTCCAGCACGATCTCGGAATCGAACGCCAGGCACTTCCCCATCGACGGCCTGGCGGCCACGATGACCAGGTCGCTGGACTGGAAGCCGGCGGTGAGCTCGTCCAGGTCGTGGAAGCCGGAGGGGACGCCGGTGATGGCGCTCTGGTTGGCCTGCAGCTGCTCGATCTTCTCGAACGTGGGCCACAGGATCTCCTTGATCCACACGAACCCGCGCCGGTCGCTGCTCTGCGCCAGCTGGAAGATGCGGCTCTCGGCCAGGTCCATCAGGTTCTCTACCTCGCCCTGCCAGGCGTACGTCTCCTGGATGATGGAGGTGCTGGCCTCGATCAGGCGGCGCAGGATGGCCTTCTCGCGGACGATCTTGCAGTGGTACTCGATGTTGGCCGCGGTGGGCACCGCGTCCAGCAGGCTGGCCAGGAACGCCACCCCCCCCACCGCCTCGTAGTCGCCCGCCTTCTTCAGGTCGTCGGTGACGGTGATCTCGTCGATCACGTCGCCGCGCTGCCAGATGCGCACGAGCGAGCGGAAGAGGCGGCGGTTCGCCTCGCGGTGGAACATGCTGTCGTCCACCAGCTCCACCGCGCGCACGACCGCGTCCTGGTCGATGAGCATGCCGCCCAGCACCGCCATCTCCGCCTCGGCGGAGTACGGCGGCGTGCGGTCGGTGAACGCGCTGGGCCCCGGCGGGGGCGGAGCGATCTTGAATGCGGGGGTCGACATCGGTCTCGGGACTGCTGTACGGCGATGGAACGACGGTCCAGCATGAAGTGCGGAAGTGCGGGAGTGGGTGAGT